>NZ_JBFRDT010000014.1:0-109027 GCF_052113925.1 Terrabacter sp. RAF57
GACCCCAAAGGACTCGGGCAGGCACGATGGGTCACCCGGTGGAAGCCGGCCCTGAACGCGTTCGCGGTCACCTTCGAGGCGCGCATGCCGGCGCCGGAGAACCTCTAACCATGAAAACGCCAGTTACACCGTTCGCCTGACAGACCCCCCTGCGCCGCCAGGGTGGGTTGAGCGCTCACTCGAGTGTGGTTGGGCGCTCACTCGAGTTTGGTTKGGCGGCCATTGGGGTGGGGTTGCGCGCTCAGTCGAGTGAGCGCTCGGCACCATGCGGACCGGGTGTGGCGGACGGTACCCGGCGCGACGGCATACGGCCTCGGGTCTCGCGAGGGACCGTGTGGGAGAGTGGCGCACGAACCGCTGCGACGTCGCGTGAGGAAGGTGAGCATGGCCCGTCTCGTCCCTCCGGGTGCGCGGGAGCTGCCCGCCCTGACCCGGCTGCGTCTCGAGGTGCGCGCCTTCCTCGCCGAGCAGGTCGCGGCCGGCGCGTTCGTGCCCCACGTCGACACGTGGCTCACCCGCTGGGACCGTGACTTCACCCGCGAGCTCGGCCGGCGCGGCTGGCTCGGCATGGTCATCCCGCAGCAGTACGGCGGGCAGGGCCGCACCTTTCTCGAGCGCTTCGTCGTCACCGAGGAGCTGCTCGTCGTCGGGGCTCCCGTCGCGGCGCACTGGATCGCCGAGCGGCAGATCGGACCGTCGCTGCTGCGCTACGGCACGGAGGAGCAGAAGCAGGCGTTCCTGCCCGGGATCAGCCGCGGAGAGGTCGTCTTCGGCATCGGGATGAGCGAGCCGGACTCGGGCTCCGACCTCGCCAGCGTCCGCACCCGCGCCGAGCGGGTCGACGGCGGCTGGCGGCTCACCGGCACCAAGGTGTGGACCTCCGGCGCCCACGAGGCCGACGCCTTCTTCGCGCTCGCCCGGTCGGCGCCGCTCGACCCCGCCCACCGCCACGCGGGGCTGAGCCAGTTCATCGTCGACCTCCGGGCGCCGGGTGTCTCGATCCGCCCGATCATCTCGATGGGCGGCGACCACCACTTCAACGAGGTGCACCTAGACGGCGTCCTCATCGCCGACGACCGCGTGCTCGGCGAGGTGGGGGAGGGCTGGTCGCAGGTGACGTCCGAGCTCGCCCACGAGCGCAGCGGGCCCGAGCGCGTCCTGTCCACCTTCCAGCTCCTCGCCGCGGCCGCGCAGGCCATGGACGACGGCCGTCTGCCCACCGACCCGGGCCTCGGGCGCCATGTCGCCCGGGTCGCCGCCCTCCACCACATGTCGTTCGCCGTCTCGACGGCGCTCGAGAACGCCGAGGACGCCGACACCGCTGCCGCCGTCGTCAAGGTGCTCGGCACGACGGGCGAGGGCGACATCGCCGACTACGTCGACACGTTGACCGCCACCGGGTGGGCCCTCGACGAGGAGCTCGACACCCTCCTGCACGCCGCGATCCTCCAGCGTCCCGGCTTCACGCTGCGTGGCGGCACCAACGAGATCCTCCGTGGAGTCATTGCCCGTGGCCTGGGGATGCGCTGATGGCCGACCCCCGCGACCTCGCCGCGCCCACGACGCCGGACCCCGACCTCGTCGCGGTCCTCACCGACCTCTTCGCCGACTACCGCGCCACCCGCGCCACGCCCACCGCCGTCGTCGACCTCGACCGCGGCCTGTGGCAGCGCCTCGAGGACCTCGGACTGACGCGGCTGACCGGCTCGGAGTCCGCCGGCGGCAGCGGGGGAGGCTGGGTCGACGCCGCAGCGCTGCTCGGGCTCGCCGCCGCGGCGGCCGCGCCCGTGCCGCTCGCAGAGCACGACGTGCTCGGAGGCTGGCTGCTCGAGGCGGCCGGGCTGCCCAACGACGGAGGCCTCCGGACCGTATGCCGTCCCGACCCGTCCGGGGTCGCCCTCAACGTCACGTGGGCGCGCGACGCGAGCAGCGTCGTGGCCCTCTGGGAGGACCGCGACCAGTGGCGGGTCGCCGACGTGCCGATCGACCGCGTCGGCGTGGAGGAGCGCCGCAACCTCGCCGGGGAGCCCAGCGACACCGTCGAGTTCGACCTCGACGACCTCGAGGCGGGCATCGTCGTCGACCACGCGATCGGCGAGCAGTTCCACCTGCGTGGGGCGCTGGCCCGCTCGGCCCAGGTCGTCGGCGCCATGGAACGCGTCGTCGACGTCGTCCTCGCGCACGTGCGCGAGCGCGAGCAGTTCGGGCGGCCGATCGGGCGCTTCCAGGCGGTGCAGCACCTCGTGTCCGACATCGCCTGCGAGACGGCCCTGGCCCGTGCCGCCACCGACGCCGCCGTCGCCCGGGCCGCCGCGTCCGACTGGACCGACCCCGGGATGCTCTTCGCGGTCGGGGTCGCCAAGTCGTGCGTCGGGCACGCCGCCTCGGTCGTCGTCCGCGGGTCGCACCAGGCGCTCGGGGCCATCGGCACGACCCTCGAGCACGAGCTGCACACCCTGACGCGCCCGATCCTCGCCCGGCGCAGCGAGTACGGCTCCCTCCAGGACTGGGACGAGACCCTCACGGCGCTCGCCTCGTCCGCTGGTCACGACCGACTCTGGACCCTCATCACGACCGGCCGTGCCAAGACGCAGCACGCCCCTTGAACGGACCCTGAACGACCCTGAACGACCCTGAACCACCCGGGACCCCTTCCTCTGGACCCCTCTGGACCCATCTGGACCCCCTGAACCACCGAGCTCGCTGGTAGCCAAGGAGATTCGCCGCATGACCGAGATCCGCTACGACGTGACCGACGGCGTCGCGCTCATCACCCTCGACGCGCCCGAGCGCCGCAACGCCCTCTCCGTCGAGATGTCGCGCGAGCTCATCGACGCCGCCCGCACAGCCGAGGCCGACGACGAGGTCGGTGCCGTCGTCGTCACGGGCGGAGCCCACTTCTGCGCGGGAGCGGTCCGCAGCGTCCTCGCCGACACGGGCCGTGACCCTGTCGAGGACGAGGCCTACCGCAACCTCGAGACCGTCTACGCCGCGTTCACGACGATCGGCGGGCTCGCGGTCCCGACCGTCGCGGCCGTGCGCGGGGCGGCAGTGGGGGCCGGCCTCAACCTCGCCCTTGCCACCGACCTGCGCATCGTCTCGCGCACGGCCCGGCTGCTCCCCGGCTTCGCCCAGATCGGCATCCACCCCGGCGGCGGCCACTTCACGCTCATCAACCGGGTCGCCGGGCGCGAGGCGGCCGCGGCCCTCGGGCTCTTCGGTGACGAGGTCGACGGCGAGCGCGCCGTCGCGCTGGGACTCGCCTGGGCGGCCTACGACGACGGCGACGTGCAGGACGCGGCGATCGCGGTCGCCGGCCGCGTCGCCCGGGACCCCGCTCTCGCCCGACGGATGGTCGCGAGCTTCCGCCGGGAGACGGTGCCCGGGGGCATGCCGTGGGACGTCGCCGTCGAGCTCGAGCGCTCGCCGCAGATGTGGTCGCTGCGCCGCAAGCACGGGGGGTGAGGCACGGCTCACCACGAACCCGGCATTTCGGATCCTCGGGGGTCGTGGTGCAAGGATGGGGAAGTTGGCCGTCCCCCACCGCGAAGGAGCACCTGTGCTGGCGTCCTACCGACCTCTCTTCGAGGTGCCGGGGGCACGCGTCTTCATCACCGGCGGGCTGATCGCCCGCTCGGCAGGCTCGATGTTCGCCGTGTCCGTGGTCGCGATGGTCTCGGCACGCACCGGCTCCTACGCGCTCGCCGGGGCCGTGGTGGCGGTCGGGATGGTCTCCCTGGCGCTCTTCGCCCCCTTCCTCGGGCGGCTCGTCGACCGCTACGGCCAGCGCCGCATCGCCATCCCCTTCTTCCTCTGGTCGGGGTTCTGGGCCGTCATGACCCTCCTCGTCTCGATGCGGGGGCTGCCCTCGTGGCTGCTCTTCATCACGTTCCCGCTGTGCGGCGCGATTCCCAACCTCGGCACGATGGCCCGCGCGCGGTGGTCGCACATCTTCGCCGACGACCCACGCAACCTCCACGCGGCGATGTCGTTCGAGCAGGTCATGGAGGAGGTCACCTTCGTCATCGGACCGGTCCTCGCGATCTGGCTGTCGACGACGCTCTTCCCCGAGGCGGGCTTCGCGTTCGCCACCATCGCCTACACCGTGGGCGTGCTGATCTTCATCTCGGCACGGTCCACGGAGCCGCCGGTCGTGCCGCACCACGAGCGACCCACCGAGCACGCCTACACGGTGCCGGGCCTCATCCCGCTCGCCTTCATCATGGTGATGACGGGGGCGATCTTCGGCGTCAACGAGGTCGTGACGCTCGCCGTGTCGCAGGAGCTGGGCGCCCCGAGCGCCGCCGGCGCCATCCTCGCGTTGTATGCCGTGGGGTCGGCCTCCGCGGGCCTCGTCTTCGGGCACGTCTCGCACGGCCGCAGCCTCGTCAAGCTCCTCATCGCCGGGACGTTCGGGATGGCGGTCCTCGAGATCCCGGTGCTCTTTGCCGGCAACCTCTGGGTCCTCGCCGGTCTCATGCTCGTCGCGGGCATGGCCACCGCTCCGACCCTCATCACGACGATGAACCTCATCGAGCGGATCGTCCCCAGGGCCCAGCTCAACGAGGGCATGACGATCGTGCTCACGGGACTCATCATCGGCATCGCGGCGGGCTCGGCCGTGTCGGGCATCGTCGTCGACCACGTCGGACCGCAGCACGGCTACTGGGTCGCGATCATCGCGGGCGCCTTCGCCTTCGTCATGGCCCTGGGCACGCGCGCGTTCCTCACCCGCCGCGAGCTGCACAACCTCCGCTGACCCGAGCCCACGGCATACGCCCCCGACTGAACCGTCGAAAGGCCACGTTTCGCGGGTCCCACCACGTCGAAAGGCCACTTCTCCGACGAGAAGTGGCCTTTCGACTGCTCCGAGGCCACAGATCGTGGCCTCTCGACGGTGGGGCGGGGTGTGCCCGGAGGGTCAGTGGCCGGCGGGGGCCACCACGACGTCCTCGTCCTTCGCCGGTGCGGCCTGACCGGGCTTGGGGCCCAGGTCGATGTTCGGCAGGAAGAGCGTCGCGATGAACGCGAGGACGAGCACCCCGCCGGCGACGAGGAAGACGACCGACATGGCGTCGGAGAAGCCGACGAGGAACGGCTTGGCGAGCGTCGGGTCGAGCTGGTTGATGAACGAGCTGTCCGACAGGGCCGCGCCACCGACGCCCGCACCCGAGCCACCGGACTGCTGGGAGGCCTGGAGCTGCTCGATGAAGGCCTTGTTGGCGGCCGGGTCGCCACCCGTCGGGTTGCGCAGGGCCGCCTGGAACTCCGGGGTCGGGGCGATCGTCGCGAACGCCTCGGAGATCTTCGTGCCGGCCTGCGAGAAGAGGATCGACAGGAAGACCGCGGTACCGAGCGTGCCGCCGATCTGGCGGGTGAAGGTCGCGGACGACGTGGCGACGCCCATGTCGCGGCGGTCGACGGCGTTCTGCACGGCGAGGGTCAGCGGCTGGAAGTTGAAGCCGAGGCCGATACCGAAGAAGAACATCACGATCATCGTCTTCCAGAGCGGGGTGTCCGCGCCGACGAAGTGGAAGGCGAAGAGCGACAGGACGAGGATCGCCGCGCCCATGATCGGGAAGTGGCGGTAGCGCCCGGTCCGGGAGATGAGCTGACCGGAGACGATCGAGCCGGCCATGATCCCGAGGGTCATCGGGAGCAGCTGGAGGCCGGCCTGGGTCGGCGAGGAGCCCTTGACGATCTGCAGGTAGAGCGGGATCGCGGCGAGGCCGCCGAACATGCCCATGCCGATGAAGACGGAGGCGACCGACGACGACGCGACGGTGCGGTTCGTGAAGAGGCGCAGCGGGATGAGCGCCTCCTCACCCATGGACCGCTCGAAGAGGAAGAAGGCGACGAGACCGGCGAGGCCGATGGCGTAGCAGGTGATGGAGGTCGGTGAACCCCAGCCCCACGCACGTCCCTGCTCGGCCACGATGAGCAGCGGCACGAGGGCGACCGAGAGGCTGAGGGCGCCCCAGTAGTCGATGCGGTGGTCGAGACGCGTGTGCTTCAGGTGCAGCGTGCGCGTCACGACGATGAGCGCGGCGACGGCGATCGGCACGTTGACGAGGAAGACCCAGCGCCAGCCGGTGACGCCGAGGATCGTCTCCTGGCCGGCGAAGAAGCCGCCGATGACCGGGCCGAGCACGCTGGAGGTGCCGAAGACGGCGAGGAAGTAGCCCTGGTACTTCGCGCGCTCACGCGGCGGCACGATGTCGCCGATGATGGCGAGGGCGAGCGAGAAGAGGCCGCCGGCGCCGATGCCCTGGACGGCTCGGAAGGCCGCGAGCGACGGGATCGACCACGACAGCGTGCAGAGCATCGAGCCGATCGTGAAGATCGTGATCGCGAAGATGAAGAGCTTCTTGCGCCCGTAGATGTCGCCGAGCTTGCCGTAGAGCGGCGTCGTGATCGTCGCGGTGATGAGGTATGCCGTCGTGACCCACGCCTGGCCGGCGAGGTCGTTGAGGTCGTCGGCGATGACGCGCATGGCGCTCGCGACGATGGTCTGGTCGAGCGCGGCGAGGAACATCCCCATCATGAGCCCGACGAGGATGGTCAGGATCTCCTTGTGGGAGAGCACCGGTCGCGCGTCGGGGCCTGCACCGGCTGGTGCGTCCGCGGTCGCGTCGACGCGAGGCGGCTCGGCGGTGGTGTCGGACATGTCAGTCCTCTTTCTGCTTCTGGGCTCTGGTGGAGTCGAAGGGCATGGGGGGCGGCGCTGCACCCCGGGCCCGGAGGTTGCTGTCGAGCGCGTCGCCGAGCTCGCGGAGCCGGTCGACGAACTCCTCGGTGGCAGGGCCGTCCCACTCGGAGAGCAGCCCCTGGAACCACCTGGCGCGGCTCGACTGGATGCGCTGGAGGGCTGCGCTGCCGTGCTCGGTGAGCGAGACGACCCACGCCCGCCCGTCGCTGGGGTCGGCGCTCTTCTCGAGCAGTCCGCTCGCCACGAGTGCGCTGACCTGGCGGCTCACGGTGGAGACGTCGTTGTGCAGCGTCGTCGCGAGCTCGGAGATGCGGACGGTGCCCTGGCCTGCGACGACGAAGAGCACGGGGTATGCCGTGACGTCCACGCCGTCCTCGAGCCGAGGGGCGGTGTGCTTGGCCGCGACGAGCAGCTTCTGGACGCGCAGGAGCCCGAGGAAGACGTCGTTCGCCTCGTCCCTGCTCACGGCCATCACATGCCCCCTGGGTCAACTACTTGCTTGCAGCATGCAAGTATTTGCCCGAACCATCTCGGCTGTCAACTCACGTGTCGAAGGTTTGTCCAGCCATCGGATCGTCTCGCCACGTGTGGCGCTCATGTGGTTGTCTGTGGTCTCGCGCCATCGGGGAGGTGCGAGGATGACTCACGTGCCCGAACCGTCCAGCAGTGTGCGGAGCAGTCGGGCCAGATGTGCAGGGAGTGCCATGACGAGCGACGTTCCCGTCGATCCGACGATCAACGACGCCTTCCGACAGATGTCGGCCCTGATCTATGCCGGCGCCGACGCCGGCTCGATCCACCAGTCGCTCGTCGACTCCGCGCTACGCCTCGTCGAGGGCTGTGACCGGGCTTCGCTCCTCGTGCGCACGCGCGACCGCTACGTCACGGCGGCGAGCACCGACGACATCGCCCGACGCATCGACCAGATCGAGCTCGAGGTCGGGGAGGGTCCGTGTGTCGACGCCATCGTCTCCGAGGCCTACCAGCATGACGCCGACCTCACCGACGCGAAGACCCCGTGGCCGCGCTTCACCGAGCGCATCGTCGCCGAGACGCCGGTCCGGTCGGCCATCGGCTACCGGCTCCTGCTGGAGGGCGACAAGGTCGGTGCCCTCAATCTCTTCTCGGACACCCCCGGCGGGCTCACCTCGAAGTCGGCCGACGTCGGCGCGGTCATCGCCTCGTTCGCCTCGGTCGCGCTCATGGCGATCCGGGCGCGCGAGGAGGCGGCGACCCTCCGACAGGGGCTGACGAGCAACCGCGAGATCGGCAAGGCCGTCGGTCTGCTCATGGCGGCGCACCACGTCAGCGGCCAGGAGGCGTTCGAGTTGCTGCGCAGCACCTCGCAGGAGCTCAACATGAAGCTGGCCCAGGTGGCTTCGCAGGTCATCCAGGGGCAGGAGTCGCAGTTCGGTCACGCCGGGCCGGCCGGCGGTGCCACGGCGGACTCGACGGTCTGACCCGACACGGCGCCCGACGCCCGACGTGCCCGACGTGGGCGCGCACGCGGGCACGACCCTGCGCTGGAAGACACGTGGTCCCGACGCGCCTGACGGGCGKCGGGACCACGGTCGGAGCGGCGGGGGATCAGGCCGAGGCCATGCCCTCCGCGGACAGCTGGCGGCGCAGCTCGTCGAGCGTGCGCCGGAGCAGGCGGCTCACCTGCATCGCGCTGAGCCCCATGGACTCCGCGATCTCGGCCTGCGTCATGTCGCCGCCGAACCGGAGCTCGACGAGCTTCTGGTCCCGGGCGGGGAGCCGCCCGAGAGCGGTGCGCACGACGATGCCCTCGTCGAGGGCCGGGTCGGACCCCGAGTCGCCGCGGGCGTCGAGCAGGTCGAGGACCGGACGGCCACCGTCCGCGGTCGTCGCGTCGAGGGAGGCGGGGCGCAGGTTGGTCGCCGCGACCTGGGCCTCCTTGACGGCATCGAGCGTGATGTCGAGCTCGTGGGCGAGCTCGCCGGCGTCCGGGTCGTGGCCGAGCCGCTGCTCGAGCCGTGACCTCGTGTCGGTGACGAGCTGGCGTCGCTCCTGCAGCTCGCGCGGCGGGCGGACGAGCCAGCCGTGGTCACGGAAGTGGCGGCGCAGCTCACCGGTGATGGTAGGCGTGGCGTAGGCGCCGAACTCGGTCGGCTTGGACAGGTCGAACCGCTGGAGCGCCTTGAGCAGTGCGAGGAACGCGACCTGCTCGAGGTCCTCTCGGTCGAGGCCCTTGCCCGAGTAGCGGTGGGCGAGAGAGCGGGCGAGCGGCATGTGCAGCACGGTCACGGTCTCGAGGGCGGTGGCGCGCTCGGATGACGAGTCCGAGGTGCGCAGGGTATTGATGAGCTCTCTGGTTCGCGCATCCTTGCGCGGACCCACGGATGGGTCGGTCATTTCAACTCCGATGGATCGGATCCCCGATGCGGCGCTGGCTTGACCGACTACTAGTGACGCTAGGCCGTTGCCCCTATATACACAAGGTGGACTTCGGCCCCGTCCAGGGGTCCCGAGGTGTATACGCGGGCGCGAGCAGCGACGGCCCCGGCGGTGTTCCCGGTGCGTGGGACCAGCCGGCCCAGGGGCCTCAGTGCGTGACGACGACGAGCGCCTCGAGGACGCGCCGGGCGATGTCCTCGTCACCGGTGACGGTGTAGTGGATCTCGTCGACGCCGCGGCGCCCGGCGGCCCGACGCGTCAGGGCGTCGGTCGTGAGGTGGATCGACGTGACGTCGAGCTGCTCCTCACCCTCGGGCCGGTCGTTACCGCTGAAAAGTGCTTCCCCGTAAGGGCGCCCGTCGTCACCGGTGATGATGCGCACCCCACCGCGCGCGACGACGGGACCGCTCACGTCGAGCACCACGGCGTGGCCGGCGCCGATGCCGGCGACCCTCGAGGCGATGCGCGGGAGGGCGGCGAGGATGTCGGCGGTGAAGACCGCGGCACTCGCGGAGTCGAGGTTGCCGGGCCGGTCGAGGGCGGCGCGGAGGTCCTGCTCGTGCACCCAGGCGTCGACGATCCGACGGTGCAGGTGGTCGCCGAAGGTCGTCTCGGGCCCGAAGAAACCGCCGATCACGGTGTCGATGTCGGCGTCCGACGCGCGCAGGTCGGCGACACGCTGCGGGTGGAACTCGGCCAGCTCGGCCACGACCTCGCGTCCCGAGAGGCCGCGCCGCGCCTCGACGTCGACCTCGACGAAGCGGGCGAAGTCGCTGTGGACGTGCGGGTAGTCGGGAACCTCGACCTGGGGCCGGGGCATGCCGGCGAAGGACTTCTCGGCCCCGACGACGTGGGCGATCTGGTCCTTGACGGTCCAGCCGGGGCACTCGGTCTGGATCTCGAAGTCCTCGTCTCGGCAGGAGTGCCCGAGGTCGATGATCGACTGCACGGAGTGGTCGAACGCGTCGATCAGTCCGTTGCGGTCGTCTGGGGCGGCCGGGTGCATGGGCATGTCATCAGACTACTTACCCTTGAGGCATGCCAACCCTGCAGCGAGACGGTCTCGCCGGCCCGCGGACAGGCCCCACCTCCCCGGTCCCCGGGCTCGTCCCGCTCGTCCTCGCCGCCGTCGTCGCGGTCGGTCTGCTGGCGAGCGTGGTCGCCGCGCGCTACACCGGCGCGGCCGCCCCGTTGCCCGGCGGCTTGACCGACGCGGGTCCGGTCGTCCGCTGGGCCCTTCCGCTCGTCCGGGTCGTCCACGACGTCGCCGCCTCGCTCACCATCGGCTCGCTGCTCCTCGCCGCCACGATGATCCCCGGCCGCACGCGCGCCGAGAGCGCCGCGCTCGACGAGCCGCGCCGCGCCGCCGCCCTCCGGGTCGCGACCGCCGCGGCGTTCGTCTGGGCGCTCGCGGGGGCCGTCGGCGTCGTCTTCACGTTCGCCGATGCCGCGGGTATGCCGCTGAGTGACCCTCTCTTCGGACGCAACCTCACCGGGTCGGTGTGGTCGATCGAACCGCTCCGGGTCGGGCTCATCAGCGCGGTCGCCGCGTTCGTCGTCGCCTCGGTCGCCGCCGTGGCCCGCTCTCGTGCGGTCGCGCTCGCACTCACCGTCGTCTCGGGGTTCGGCCTGCTCGTCCTCGGCCTCGCCGGCCACGCGGGCGGGTCGGCCGACCACGAGACCGCCGTCAACGCGATCGCCGCCCACCTGCTCAGTGCCGCCGTCTGGGTCGGCGGACTCCTCGCACTGATCGTGCTCCGGCGTCCCCTGGGTGACGCGCTCGGCGTCGTCGCCCGCCGCTACTCCGCCGTCGCCCTCTGCTGCTACGTCACCCTCGGCGTCTCCGGCGTCATGTCGGCGACGACGCGGCTCGGCTCGTGGTCCGACCTCGCGACGCCCTACGGCGTCCTCGTCCTCGTCAAGGTCCTGGCCTTCGCGGTCCTCGGGGTCGCGGGCGTCTGGCACCGGCGCGTCACGCTCGACCGCATCGACGAGACCGGCACCTCGGGTGCCGGCGCCGCCGGCACCGGCGTCGCTGAGGGTGCCCGGAGGCTGCGGAGCCGGCTCTTCGTGCGCCTCGCCGTCGCCGAGACCCTCGTCATGGCGCTCGCGTTCGGCGTCGCGACCGCGCTCGCGCGGAGCGAGCCCCCGGTGCCGGAGACGGTGGCCGACCCGAGCGCCGCGCTCTCGCTGACCGGCTACCCCGCGCCGCCCGCCCCCACGGCGATGTCGTGGCTCACGGCCTGGCGGGTCGAGTGGCTCTTCCTCGCCACCGGCCTGCTGGCGGTCGGGCTCTACCTGGCCGGTGTCGTGCGCCTGCGCCGTCGTGGCGACGCCTGGCCGGTGATGCGCGCCGTCAGCTGGGTCGTGGGCTGGCTGCTCTTCGTCTACGCCACCAACGGCGTGCTCGGCATCTACGGGCGGGTCGCCTTCTCGTGGCACATGACGCTGCACATGATCGAGGCGATGGTCGTCCCGATCTTCCTCGTGCTCGGTGCGCCCGTGACGCTCGCGCTGCGCACCCTCCGGTCACGCCGCGACGGCACGCTCGGCCCGCGCGAGATGCTTCTCGCGCTCATCCACTCGCGGTTCCTCGCCGTCGTCGGCAACCCGGTCTTCGCGGCGGTCTTCTTCTTCATGAGCCTCGTCGTCTTCTACTGGACCGGTCTGTTCCAGCTGGCCCTGCAGACGCACACGGGGCACCTGCTCATGACTGCGCACTTCGTCCTGACGGGCTACCTCTTCGCGTGGGTGCTCGTCGGGGTCGACCCGGGCCCCAAGCGCTGGAGCCCGGCGCTGCGCCTCGTCGTGCTCTTCGCGACGATCTCCTTCCACGCCTTCTTCGGTGTCGCGATGATCAGCGGCACGACGCTCCTCGGCGGCGACTTCTTCCCGACGGTCGCCATCCCGTGGGTCACCGACCCGCTCGCGGACCAGCGCTACGGCGGGGGTGTGGCGTGGGCCATCGGCGAGCTGCCGAGCCTCGTGCTCGCGCTCACCGTCGCCCTGCAGTGGTTCCGCACCGACAGCGCGGAGTCGGTGCGGCAGGACCGCCGGGCCGACCGTGACGGCGACGCCGAGCTCACGGCATACAACGAGCGGCTGGCCGCGCTCGCCCGCCGCGACGAGGGCTCGCGGCGCTGACCGGGCGGTCAGAGCGTCACTACTACGCGATGTAGTATTGGCCTCGAGGAGGCGACATGCCGCAGCGACCGTCCGACCCGAGGTGCCCGATCAGGCTGGGTGAGCCGTGCACCCTCTGCTTCCCGGGGGCGAGCGGACCGCAGGACTGTGGCCTCGTCTACCTCGTCCGGAGCGACCCGGAGCTCCGCGAGGAGCTCGCGGCACGACGCCGCGAGCGCCACGCGGCGCGGCTCAGCGCACCGGCTGCCGCAGCTCCCGTGACCCACGCGTCGGCGTCGTCCATCGGCGTCTCGAGGTAGACCTCCCGACAGGGGCCGTATGCCGTGAGCCCCGTCGCGTCGACCTGCGTCGCGAGTGCGAGTCTCGCCTCGATGGCCTGAAGGCGACCGCGGTCGGCGGCCTCGGGTCCCGGGGGTGCCCGCGTGACGGAACCGCGGGCCCGGCACCGGCTCGACCGTGTGAGAGTTGGACCATGAAGGTTGCGCTCATCCAGCTGGCCTATGGTGACGACGAGTCGGTCGCCGACCGCACCGCCCGCGTCGTCGATCTCGTGCGGGCCCAGGCCGGTCACGACCTCGTCGTCCTCCCCGAGCTGTGGTCTGCCGGCGGCTTCGACTACACCGCGTGGGACGAGCGGGCCGAGGCCGTCGACGGGCCCGTCGCGCAGGCGCTCGCCGCCGCCGCCCGCGACGCCCGGGTCACGCTGCACGGCGGCTCGATCGTCGAGCGGGCCGAGCCCGCCCAGCCCGGTGGCCGAGGGCTCTGGAACACCAGCCTCGTCTTCTCGCCCCATGGCGAAGTCGTCGCGACGTACCGCAAGATCCACCGCTTCGGCTTCGGCGAGGGTGAGCCGAGCCTCATGGACGCGGGTGAGGACCTCGTCGTCGTCGACGTGCCGGTCGCGGACGGCGGCACGGTGCCGGTCGGGCTCTCGACGTGCTACGACCTGCGCTTCCCCGAGCTCTACCGTCGCCTTCTCGAGCACGGTGCCGAGGTCTTCGTCATCCCCGCGGCCTGGCCGCGCAAGCGGGTCGCGCACTGGACCCTGCTCGGCCAGGCGCGAGCCGTCGAGGACCAGTGCGTCGTGCTCCAGTGCAACACCGCCGGCACGCACGCCCGCCACGAGATGGGTGGCCACTCGCAGGTCGTCGACGCGACCGGGAAGGTTCTGGCCGCCGCCGGCCTTGACGAGGAGGTGCTGAGCATCGACATCGACACCGCGGCGACGCCGGAGTGGCGCCGCACCTTCCCCGTGCTGGCCGACCGGAGGCTCTCGTGACGCCGGGTGCCGGGGTCGAGACCGCCTCGCTGCGCTCCCGCGTCAAGGTCCGGGCCCCCGAGCTCGTCGGCCGGGGCTGGCTCAACACCGGCGGACGGTCGCTGTCGCTCGCCGACCTGCGCGGTCGCGTCGTCGTCCTCGACTTCTGGACCTTCTGCTGCGTCAACTGCCTCCACGTGCTCGACGAGCTGCGGCCCGTCGAGGCGCAGTTCCCCGATGCGCTGACCATCATCGGCGTCCACTCGCCGAAGTTCGAGCACGAGGCCGAGGCCGACGCGCTGGGTGCCGCCGTCGAGCGGTATGCCGTCCACCACCCCGTGCTCGACGACCCCGAGCTCGTGACGTGGAAGGCGTATGCCGCCCGCGCCTGGCCCACGCTCGTCGTGCTGGACCCGGAGGGCTACGTCGTCGCGTCGATGTCGGGGGAGGGCCACGGCCCGGGTCTCGCCTCCCTCGTCACGGGGCTCGTCGAGGAGCACCGGGCCAAGGGCACCCTCCAGCCGGGCGACGATCCCTACGTCCCGCCGCCCGCCCCCGACACCGCCCTTCGCTTCCCCGGCAAGGCGGTCGCCCTGCCGGACGGGTCGTTCGTCGTCAGTGACACGGCCGACCACGAGGTCGTGCACCTCGAGGACGACCTCGAGACCGAGCGGGCCCGGTGGGGAGGCGAGGGCGTGCTCAACGAGCCGCAAGGCGTCGTCCTCGCGACCCCCGACGTGGCCGAGCGGCTCGGCATCGACCTGCTCGTCGCCGACTCGGTCAACCACCAGGTCAAGGGAATCCGCTTCTCCGACGGATCGGTCCACGTCGTCGCCGGCACGGGGTCGCAGCTCCGCGAGCGCACCGGGGGCGGTCCCGCCCTCGAGCAGCCGCTGTCGACGCCGTGGGACCTCGCGTGGCTCGGCGACCGGCTCCTCGTCGCGATGGCTGGCACGCACCAGCTGTGGGCGTGGACGCCGGGCAACACCTTCGAGGACGGGAGTGTCGAGGTCGTGGGCGGCACGTCCAACGAGGGCCTCGTCGACGGACCGGCACCCGAGGCGTGGTTCGCGCAGCCCTCCGGGCTCTCCGCCTCCGCGTCCGGCGACCGCGTCTGGGTCGCCGACTCCGAGACCTCCGCCCTGCGGTCGGTGACGACCACGCCCGAGGGCGACCTCGTCGTCGAGACCCACGTCGGCACAGGCCTGTTCGACTTCGGTCACCGTGACGGCGACGCCGCCGACGCGCTGCTCCAGCACCCGCTCGGTGTCACCGAGCTGCCCGACGGCTCGGTCGCCGTCAGCGACACCTACAACGGTGCCGTCCGACGCTTCGACCCCGTGACGGGCCAGGTGTCGACCCTGGCCCAGGGACTGGCCGAGCCGAGCGACGCCGTCGTCGAGCACGACCCCGAGACCGGCGAGGTGCGCCTCGTCGTCGTCGAGTCCGCTGCCCACCGCCTCACCCGCGTGAGCCTGCCCGAGGCCGCCCAGCGCGTCGATGGCCCCGCCCACCGCACCCAGCGGCCGCCGACTCCGCTGCCCGCCGGTGAGGTCGCGCTCGAGGTGACCTTCGTGCCGCCGACCGGGCAGAAGCTCGACCTGCGCTGGGGCGACCCGACACGCCTCGACGTGTCCGCGACGCCCGACGCGCTCCTCGTCTCCGGGGCCGGGCGGGCCGAGGGCCTGACCCGGACGCTCGTCCTCCGTGACGGCATCGGGTCAGGCACGCTGCACATCTCCGTGCAGGCTGCCGCCTGCGACGGCGACCCCGAGACGGGCGAGGTGCCCGAGCACGCCGCGTGCCACCTCTTCCAGCAGGACTGGGGGATCCCGGTCACCCTCGACCCGACCGCCGATGCCACACTGACTCTCGACCTTCGCGGGGTCCGGGCCGGAAGCTAGCCGGTTCGACCCGTCCGGCAGGTCGGGACGAGACCAGTGGACGACAAGGCGGCACACGTGGCACGACAGGCATCTGGTGGCAGCGGACGCTCCGTCCTCTCGGCGGTGTGCGGGCTGCTGGCCATCGTCCTGCTGCCCGTGTCGCTCGTCGGCTTCTGGGCATCGGTCATGCTGACGCGCACCGATGTCTTCGTGGAGGAGCTGCGGCCGGTCGTCACGAAACCGCTGGTCCAGGAGGCCCTCACCGACGGCGTCGTCGAGGGCGTCCTCGGTGCGGTCCAGCTCCAGCCGGCGATCGAGAAGGCGCTCGAGGCGCCGATCCGGACCCAGGCTGCCGCCCTCGTCGCGAGCCCCCAGGTCACGACGGCCTGGGCCACCGGCATCCGGGCGCTGCACACCCAGTTCATCGCCGTCATGGAGGGCCGGGCCGACACGAAGCTCGACGACCAGGGGCGCGTCTCGGTGCGCCTGACGATCCCCGTCCCCGCCCTGACGTCGACGCTCGAGCAGGCCGGGGTCCCCGACGCCGGGTCGATCGCGCCGGTGGTGACGATCCCCCTCGTCAAGGCCGCCGACCTGCAGAAGGCCCAGACGGCATACCGCATCGCCGACGCGTGGGGCCCGTGGGGACCGCTCGTCGTGGGCGCCCTGGCGCTGCTGTCGATCGCGCTCGCGCGGCGCTGGCGCACGGCGACCACGCTCGTCGCCATCGGCTGGATCGCCACGGCCCTCGCGCTCGCCCTCGCCGTCATGGTCTCGCGCGAGCCGCTCATGCGCCGCGTCGACCCGGAGGTGGCGCGCACCATCGCCGACGCCGCCTACGGTCTCGCGGCGCGCACCCTCTACTACGAGATCGCGATCGCCGTGGGTGTCGGGGTCGTCATGCTCGTCGTCTCGGCCGTGTCCCTCGCGTTCGGGCGGCGGCGCTCCGGCTGACCGCGGCCCGTCGATGCCGGGATCGTGATGGTTTGCCGACCGGCGGGTATGTGGCACGCAGGTACGCGTCCAGGGCGTACCCCAGCCAAGGAGACCTCCATGGGTATCGGACTCGGGATCTTCCTGCTCGTCGTCGGCGCGATCTTCAGCTTCACGAACATCGACTCCAGCGTCCTCAACCTGAGCAGCAGCACGGGCAACACGATCGGGATCATCCTCATGGTGGCCGGCGCGCTCGCGATCATCCTCGCGCTCGTCCTCAACGCCCAGCGCGCGCGCACCCAGCACACGGTCGTCACGGAGCGCCGCGGCGCTCCCGACGTCGTCGAGCGCCGGGTCGACGGCGACGAGGTCGTCGAGCACCGCGTCGAGCACCGCGACGGCACCATCTAGAACCGTCGAGGGCCACGAACCCGGCCCTCGACCGTCGAAAGGCCACGAACCGGAGCCCGGTTGGTGGCCTTTCGACGGTGGGTGAGTCGGGGACGGGGGGCTGAGCCGCGGACGGTGGCCTGAGCAGGAGAACTCACCTGCGCGGGGCGCCGTCCGTGCTTCGATGAGACGTGAGCCGGACCCACCCCGACGCGTCGCCCCGCACGGCCTCCGAGATCGACGCCGCGACCCCCGCCGACCGGGACCGCTGGGTCGACACCCTCCGTGCCGGGTCTCTCCTCGTCGTGGTCCTCGGGCACTGGCTCATGGTCTCGATCACGCCCGACGGGCAGATCACGAACGCGCTCGCGGTCGTGCCGGCCCTCCAGCCACTGACCTGGCTGCTCCAGGTCATGCCGCTCTTCTTCCTCGTCGGGGGCGTCGCCCACGCCCACACGCTCGAGTCGCTCGAGCGCAGCCGGCCCGAGCCCCGCGGACGGTATGCCGCGTTCTTCCGGGCGCGGGCGACGCGCCTGCTGCGCCCCACCCTCGCCTTCCTCGCCGTCTGGGTCGTACTCGGTGTCGTCGCCGACCTCTCGGGCCTGACGTCGCGTCCCGGCGACGCGGGGAGGCTCGCGCGCGACGCCCTCGTCATGGTGCCGCAGCTGCTGTGGTTCGTCGGGATCTACCTCGGGGCCTGTGCCTTCGCCCCGCTCGTGCGTGACCTCCACCGGCGCTGGGGCCTCGTCGTCGTCGTGGTGCTCGTGGTGCTGGCGTGCGTCGTCGACGTCGTGCGTTTCGGCGGCGGGCCCGAGCTCGTCGGCAACCTCAACTTCGCCCTCGTCTGGCTGGCCCTGCACCAGCTCGGGTTCGCTTGGCGTGACGGCCTGCTCACGAGCGCTCGCGGGTGGGCGATGGCCCTCCTCGGTTTCGGCGGGATGGGTCTCGCCGTCGCGTTCGGGCCCTACCCGACGTCGATGGTGGGCCTGCCCGGAGAGGCCGTCTCCAACATGGCGCCCCCCACGGCGGCCCTGCTCGCCCAGGGCATCGGCATCTGCGGCCTCGCCGTCGTCCTGCGGCCGGTCATGGCGCGCGTGCTCGCCCGGCCCCGTGTCTGGCGCTCGGTCGTCCTGGCCGGACCCTTCGCGATGACCGCCTTCCTCTGGCACCTCACGGCGCTCATGACGGTCCTCCTCGCGCTGCGCGCACTCGGCGTCGTCCAGCCGTCCGTCGCGTCGTGGCAGTGGTGGCTGACCCGGCCGCTCCTCTTCACCGTGCTCGCGGTCGTGACCGGCCTGCTCGTGGCCGTCTTCGTCCGCTTCGACCGCGGGCCTCGCACGGCGGCTGACGCGGCGGCGGAACCGCGGGGCTGGGTCGACCCCGTGGCCGCCGTGTCGGCGGGTGTGCTCTTCTTCGGCATCCTCATCGTCTCGATCGTCGGCGTCGACGTGCTCGGCAACCGGCCGGTCTTCTTCCTCGTCGGCGACGTCACGCCGATCGTCGGCTTCGCCGTCCTCGGGGCCGGGCTGCTCCTGCTGCGCACGACCCGCCCCCGCGCACCCCGCACCTGACGCGCGCTCCGCCTGTCGAGTGAGCGCCCCGTCCCCGTCGAGTGAGCGCTCCGTCCCAAGGAAACTCGATGGCAGCGCCCACGCGCGGACCCCTACCGTCGTGCCATGGAGACGAGGCTCATCGACGTGCACGACGACGCCGTCTGCGCCCGCGCGTACGACGTCATCATCGCCAGCAAGGGCCACGAGCGCCCGTGGAACGAGCCGCCCTCCCTCGCGGAGACGCTCGTCGAGTGGCGTCACGTCGACGAGGCCGAACGCATGGAGATGTGGGCTGCCCACGACGGTGACGAGCTCGTCGGCGTCGCGACGCTCTGGCTGCCGCTGTCGGACAACACGACGATGACGTGGACCGACGTCCAGGTGGACCCGGCCCACCGCAGGCGCGGCGCCGGCACCGCCCTCGTCGAGCGCCTCCTCGAGCGGGCCCGTGAGGAGGGTCGCGTCACGATGGTCGTCGACTTCCTCGTGCCCCCGGACTCGGAGGGACACGGCTACCGCCGCTTCGCCGAGCGGCACGGCTTCCACCTCAGCAACACCGAGATCATGCGCCACCTCCAGCTGCCCGTCGACGAGGACCTCCTCACGCGGCACGCCGAGCACGCCCGACCGCGCTGGGAGGGTGTCTACCGCCTCGAGACCCATGTCGGCGGCGTGCCCGAGCACCTGCAGGAGTCGCTCTGCGCCGTCATGAACCAGCTCGCCGTCGACGCGCCCACGGGCGACATCGAGTTCGAGGAGGAGTCCCTCACGCCGGCGCGCTACCGGGAGTACCTCGACGTCGCGAGTGCCCAAGGGCGCGTACGCCTGACGACCGTCGCGGTCCACCAGGACAGTGGCGACGTCGTGGCCTACACCGACTTCATGCTGCCCTCGGGTGCCCCTGGGATCGCTTGGCAGTGGGGGACGCTCGTGCACCGCGACCACCGGGGACGTCGGCTCGGGATGGCCCTCAAGGTCGAGAACCTCCGGCGCCTGCAGGTGGACCACCCCGAGCGGCAGCGGGTCGTCACCGGCAACGACGACACGAACTCGTGGATGGTCTCGATCAACGAGGACCTCGGCTTCCGCATCGTCGAGCTGTGCCCTGCCTACCAGCGGTCGCTCGCCTGACCTCGCCCGTCCCCCTCGGTCCTCGCGACCGAGTCGGCTCGCGTTCCACTCACGGCCGCGCCACCGCGCGCCCGTCACGGCACCCCGTGACCGGGGCGGACGGCATACGCACGCCGTCGTGAGACGACGAGGCGCCCGCTCCCGGGTGGGGAGGGGCGCCTCGAGGTGAGGGTGGTGCGCGTCAGAACGCGGACTCGGGGACGTCCATGAGGTCGTTGTCGGTGGCCTCGGCGATGGCGCGCTCGGAGGCGAGCTTCGGCAGGACGTTCTTGGCGTAGAAGGACGCCGCCGCGACCTTGCCGCGGTAGAAGTCGGCGTCCTTGCCCGTGGCGCCGCCGTCGATCGCCTTCTGGGCGACCTCGGCCTGGCGGAGCAGCAGCCAGCCGACGACGAGGTCACCGGCCGCGAGGAGCAGGCGGGTCGTGTTCTGGCCGACCTTGTAGAGGTTGGCCGTGTCGCCCCCCATCCGCGGGTCGCTCTTCATGGCGTCGCCGATCATGTGGCCGACGATGCCCTGTACGTCCTCGAGGGCCCGGCCGAGCAGCTCGCGCTCGGTGTCGAGCGAGCCGCCGAGGTCCTTGGCGAACTCCTGGATCTGTCCGGCGACGTGCTGCAGTGCCTGGCCCTTGTCGCGGACGATCTTGCGGAAGAAGAAGTCGAGTCCCTGGATGGCGGTCGTGCCCTCGTAGAGCGTGTCGATCTTCGCGTCGCGGACGTACTGCTCGATCGGGTAGTCCTGCAGGAAGCCCGAGCCGCCGTAGGTCTGGAGCGACTCGGTGCCGAGCAGCACCCAGGCGCGCTCGGAGCCGAGGCCCTTGACGAGGGGCAGCATGAGGTCGCTGATCCGGTTGGCGACCTCGGCCGCCGAGCCCTTCTCGAGCGGCACCGTCGGGTTGCCGCCCTGCGCCTGGTTGACGGCGTCCTGCTGGCTCGCGGTGTAGATGACGAGGGCGCGCAGACCCTCGGCATACGCCTTCTGGAGCATGAGCGAGCGGCGGACGTCGGGGTGGTGCGTGATGGTGACGCGGGGCGCCGCCTTGTCGGTCATCTGCGTCAGGTCGGCGCCCTGGACGCGCTCCTTGGCGTACTCGAGGGCGTTGAGGTAGCCGGTCGAGAGCGTGGCGATCGCCTTGGTGCCGACGAACATCCGGGCGTTCTCGATGACCTTGAACATCTGGGCGATGCCGTCGTGCACGTCGCCGAGCAGGGTGCCGACGGCCGGCTCGTGCTCGCCGAAGGTGACCTCGCACGTGGTGCTGACCTTGAGGCCCATCTTGTGCTCGACGTTGGTGACGTGGGCGCCGTTGCGCTCGCCGAGCTCGCCGGTCTCGAGGTCGACCTGGAACTTCGGCACGATGAAGAGGGAGAGGCCCTTCGTGCCGGGGCCCGCGCCCTCGGGGCGGGCCAGGACGAAGTGGACGACGTTGTCGACCATGTCGGACTCGGCCGAGGTGATGAAGCGCTTGACGCCGGTGATGTGCCACGTGCCGTCGGGCTGCTGGACGGCCTTGGTGCGGCCCGCGCCGACGTCGGAGCCGGCGTCGGGCTCGGTGAGCACCATGGTCGTGTGCCAGGCCTGGTCGACGATGTGCTTGGCGAGCTTCTTCTGGTCGTCGGTGCCGAGGTGCCAGAGGAGGTTGGCGAAGGAGTAGCTTGCCGTGAACATGTGGATCGCGGGGTTGGCGCCGCAGACCATCTCGGCGACCGACCAGCGCAGCGAGGCCGGCACGACCATGCCACCGAGCTCGGCGGGGACGTCGAGGTTGCCCCAGTCGCCGTCGACGTAGGCCTTGAACGACTTCTTGAACGACTCGGGCATCGTCACCGACTGGCTGACCGGGTCGTAGACGGGCGGGTTGCGGTCGCTGTCGAGCAGGCTGCCGGCCAGCTCGTGCTCGGCGAGGCGTGAGACCTCGCGGAGGATGTCCTTGGCGGCGTCGACGTCGACGTCGGCGTAGATGCCGGTGCCGAGGACGTCCTGACGGTTGAAGACCTCGAAGAGGTTGAACTCGAGGTCACGCACATTGCTCTTGTAGTGGCCCATCCGGGGACCCTCCACGTTCTGTTGCTCGTCGTGCGTCCGCGCTGTCGTCGGCGGGCGCGCCAAGTTACTGGCCGGTCACTTCCATGATGCTACTGACCGGTAACGATCGCAAGGGGGAGAGGTCACGGTTCCGCCACGAGCGGCCTCTGAGGGCGTATGCCGCCCGGCCGGCTCGTCGCCGTCATCGCCGGCGCGACCGCACGCCGCCTCGACCGGGTGCTCGACGGCGACGACGAGGACGCGGTCCAGTACGCCCTGGCCCGGGCGACCGGCAACTACCGGCGCGGCAACGAGCGCTGACGGTGGGGGAGCGCCCGCGACCCGTCCCGCGAGGCCCGGCCGGACGGCATACGTGCTCGGACGGCATGTGTGCCCGGACAGCAGAAGGGCCCGGACAGCAGAAGGGCCCGGACAGCAGAAGGGCCCGGACAGCAGAAGGGCCCGGTCACGGAGACCGGGCCCTTCCCATCTGGAGCAGGCGGCACGAATTGCACGTACGTCTTCCTTCTGGAAGAAGGCTGTTCTGCTACTGAACTACGCCTGCGAGGCGTCGCCAACCGTAGCAACAGTCGGGCCGCGACGTCCAAACGGCGCGCTCGGGCGCGCCGCCGGACCGCCCGCTCGGGTCCGGGCCGACGTGCTCGAGGTCAGCCGAGGGTCACGAGCCGTCGCGCAGGCGGCGGGCGAAGGCCGACGACCGCGCCCGCAGCTCCTCGACACGTCGCTCGACGAGGGCGAGCGGGTCGAGGCCGCCCTCCATGCCGTTCGGCGGGCGTCGGACGTGCGTCGAGCAGCTGAAGTCGGCGTGCACGAGGGTGCCGAGGCTGTTGCCCTCGCGGCCGGATGCCCCGGCCCGCCGGGCCACGAAGAGGGCCACCTCGCTCGTCGCGAAGGCGTCCTCGCACCAGGCGCACATCGCGCTCGCCTTGCGCGTGCGCTCGGCGGTCCGGAGGAGGAAGCCGACGGGTTCGTCGTCGACCGGGACGACGGCGTAGGCCCGTTGCGGGTTGCTGCGGTCAACCCAGCCGAGGTAGTCGAGCGTCTCCCAGCGCGGGCCGAGGTCGAGGTCGGCGGGGAGGGTTGCCTGCTTGGCCTCACGCCGGGAGGCGTTGACGAAGGAGGCGCGAATCTCGTTGTCCGTCAATGGTTTCACGGTCTGTTCCTGTCAGTCGGGCAGGACCGGGGTGCCCGGTCAGCCGGGGTGGGGGAGGTGGAGCGGGACCGTGACCGCTGAGCAGGCCATGACGGCCACCCACCTCTCCGCGGGCCTCCCCGCTGACGACTGACGTGCCCCGACGGAGCAGCGTCCATGGTGCGTCACGACGTCCACGGTGGTCCACTGGTTTACCGAGCACCGCAGCGCCGGACTGCGTATGCCGTGGGCTGCCGAGAGCGTCCTCCACGCCACGGTGGCGGATGGAATGTCTGCTTCCACCGCATTTGACTTGTCAACTATTGCCACAATCTGTTCGTCTAGGACCCTTTTCGTGACCTGTCTGTCACCGTCGATGGATGCTCATCGCCCGGGGTCTCCCCCGAGCGGCCCACCGCACGCCGAGTCCTGTCCACCGGTGGGGCAGCAACGCAATAACGGACAGGAGTGGGGGACCCACTTTCGGGCCGGCCAACCGGTCMTTGGGGTGAAGCCGCATCTGCGGCCGGGCATCTTCCGCCCGAACCCGACAGCTCACCTCACAGGCGTGGGAAGGAATCCACCATGCCCACTTCTACCCTTGCACGCCGAATTCCCTTGCAGTCCCTGGCTATCACGCCACTTCTCGCAGCCGCCCTCCTCGTCGGGACGGGTAGCGCGCCGACATCGTCGGTGACGCACCAGGCTGCCTCTCGAGCGGGAACCGCTCCGGTCACGATCAAGGCCAGACCGGTCGCCTACGTCTCGGCCGCCACGCGCGCTGCGCGCGGCAGGACCGCCGTCAGGGTCGCTGCCGCACAGCAGGGCGATCCCTACCGCTACGGGGCTGCGGGCCCGTCGGCGTTCGACTGCTCCGGCCTCGTCTACTACACCTACCGCACCCGTCTCGGCGTCGGCGTCCCGCGCACCGCCAACGCCCAACGACTCGCCAGCGTCCGCATCAGCAAGGCGAACGTCCAGCAGGGCGACCTCATCTTCTTCATGTCCGGAGGCCGCGCGTACCACGTCGGCATCTACGCCGGCTACGGCAAGGTCTGGCACGCACCCAGACCCGGCCAGCGCGTCCAGCTCTCGAGGATCTGGACGACGAGCTGGGTCGCAGGCCGCATGCCCTGACCCGGATCGGTCCCGGGGGTCCGTGTCGACCCTCGGGGCCGTGTCACCGGGCGGTGCCCACCTCTCGGTGGTTCGACTCGTCGTGCGCGGAGCGAGCGACGGGAATCGAACCCGCGTATCCAGCTTGGGAAGCTGGCGCTCTACCATTGAGCTACGCTCGCACGGGCCGCCCGGAGGTGCCCCGCGAAGGGTCCGCAAGGCGGCACGCGGCGTCAGTGTAGCCGACACCGCGCCAGTGTCAGGAACGCGACCCCAGGGGCCGAAACCGTCATGGATCTCGCCAAGCAGACCGCCTTCGTCGACCACGTCCGCGAGCGCGGCGGTGCGAGTGCCCAGGTGGCCGTCACCCTCGAGCAGTTCTTCGAGGGCAACGACTGCGAGTGGTGCATCGCGCCGAACCGTCCCGAGGACGTGCCGCTCGACACCGTGCGCCGGGTGCTCTTCGAGCTGCGCGAGCACCCGGAGGTGCACGACGTGCGGGTGGAGCTCGACGTCCTCGAGTTCCAGGACTTCCCCGACGACGAATGGCCCTACGCGAGTGGGGTGGCCGTCATCACGACCCTGCTCCCCGAGGAGGTCGACGCGATGACGATCGATGCCGACACCGAGTCGAGCGGCGGCCCCGCCGCGAGCGCGCAGTGGCTCGTCGACGGGCCGGTCGTGCCCGACGGCCACCACTACGTCGGCGTGTGGTGGGACTGATGGCTGCCGACGGCGGCCCGATCGTCACGGGAGAGCTCGAGCAGGTCACCGACGCCGTCTGCTACCACGGCGAGGGGCCCGTGTGGTCGCCGACGTGGGGTGGGCTGCGCTGGGTCGACCTTCTCGCCGGTGACGTCCTGACCCTGCGCGCCGACGGCTCCGTCGACCGCCTGCACGTCGGCGACGTCGCCGCCTTCGTGCGGCCACGCAGGTCCGGGGGCTGGGTGGTCGCGACCGAGCGCGGTCTGGCGCTCGCGGACGAGCCGGACGGCACACCCACCCCGTGGTTCGACCTCTGGGACGACCCGACGGTCCGGATGAACGAGGGCGGCGTCGACGGCGAGGGCCGCCTGTGGGCGGGGACGATGGGCTACGACCGCGTGCCCGGCAGCGCGCGGCTCCTCCGAGTCGACGGCAACGGCGACGTCACGACCCTGCTGCCCGACGTGACGATCTCCAACGGCATCGACCTCTCGCCCGACGGCCGGCTCGCCTACTACGACGACACCCCGACCGGCCGCACCGACGTCTTCACGGTCGTCGACGGCGAGCTCACCGACCGGCGCCCCTTCGTCACCCACGACGTCGGCCACCCTGACGGGCTCACCGTCGACAGCGCCGGCAACGTCTGGGTCGCTCTCAACGGCGCGGGCCGCGTCCGCTGCCACTCACCGGGGGGCGACGTGCTCGCCGAGGTCGCCGTCCCCGTGCGCCTCACGACGGCGTGCACGTTCGGCGGCGACGACCTGCGCGACCTCTACGTCACGACGTCGCGCGAGAACCTCGACGACCCCGAGCCCCAGGCCGGAGCCGTCTTCCGCGTGCGCGTCGCCGTGCCGGGGCAGCCGGTGCGCGCCTTCGCCGGCTGAGCGCAGCCCCCAGACCACGAGGGCGTATGCCGTGTGCCCGGGTCGCGCAGCGGGGCCCGGGCACGCTCGGCACGCATCACCTCACGGCGGTGGTCCCGGGCGGGTCATCCGGCCGTCGGAGGACGGGCCGAGGAGCACGACCGGGCGACGCGGTCGCAGCCGGCCGGACGGCATACCACCGGGGTCGACGGCGGCGCCGTCTTCGTCCTTGCCGCCCACGCCGAGGAGGCTGCGCGTCAGCGCCTGCGCGTCCGACAGGAGCTCGTCGAGGGCCTGGCCGAGGTGGTCGTCGGCCGGCGGCTCGTCGGCGACCGCCGCCGCGAGGACCGCGCGCCGCACGAGCTCCTTGACGAAGGACGCCGTCGTGCCCTCGGCCCGGGCAGCCGCGGCCGAGATCGCCTCGGGGCCGAAGAGGTGCCCGCCGTAGAGGCGGAGCAGCTCGCGACGGCCCTCGGCGTCCGGCAGCGGGATCTCGGCGGCCAGGTCGACACGGCCGGGCCGCTGCGACAGGGCGACCTCCAGGTCCTCGACGCGGTTCGTCGTCAGCACGAAGGCGACGTCGGAGTCGGAGTCGAGGCCGTCGAGGGCGTCGAGCACCTCGAAGAGCAGGGGAGAGGCCCCCATCGGGGCGAACGACCGGTCCTCGGCGACGAGATCGCAGTCCTCGAGGACGACGATCGCCGGCTGGTGCGCCCGCGCGACCTTGGCGGCGTCGTGGATGAAGCGCAACGAGCCGCCGCTCAGCAGCACGGCCGTCGTGCCCGGCGTCGCCGAGAGCAGGTAGCGGACCGTGTGCGTCTTGCCGGTGCCGGGCGGCCCGTAGAGCAGGACTCCGCGCTTGAGGTGCTGCCCGTGGGCCACGAGCCGCTCCCGGTGCTCGCCCATGCCGATGACGTGGTGCGCCACCCGGTCGAGCACCCCCTCGGGCAGCACGACGGCGGCCGCGTCGATGGTCGGTCGCTCGATGAAGGTCACGCCGGCCATGCCGGGCCCGTAGGGGTCCGAGCCGAACGTCACGACCTGGCCGCGGATGACGCTGCGCTCGTCCATGAGCTCCTGGATGCGCGCCATGAGGGCGTCGGACACGTCGCGGTCGCGGGCGACGACCTCGATGCTCCCGGACTCGCGCCCGAACTGTCGGTTCATGCCCTGCTGACGGACCGCGACGGCGTGTCCGTCGAAGTGGAAGAGGCGGATGCCGGACGTCACGACCTGTCGCTGGTCGTCCTTGCCGGGGCCGGTCGGCATCCGGTCGTAGTCGACCTGGCCGACCGACATGACCTGGCCGTGGAAGCGCTGCACGAGGTCGCCGAGCGACATGTGGTGACGCGCGTCGCCGGCGATGCCGATGACGGCGGCGTCGGGGTCGGCGCCAGCGACCTCGGACAGGGCGATGTCCGCGTCGACGAGGCGGTGCGGCAGCACGGTCGCCGAGACGACGGCCAGCAGGTGCGGCTCGACCCCGAGGTGCTCGCGCAGGGCGTCCGACAGCCGCTGTCCGGCCTCGTCGGACGGTAGCGACTCGAGGATCCGCCGAAGGACGGAGTGGAAGTCGGCGAGCAGGGCGTCGTCGGCGCGGCCGGAGCCCGGGCCGGAGGGGTCGGAGGGGTCCATGACGTGACGATAGGTCGCCGACGGCGTCCGTGGGGCGTCCGCGAGGGAAGAGAGTCGGGCAGGAGTGCCGGGGCGAATCCGGCCCGGCGTTATAGCCTCGTCCCGTGCTGCTCTCCGACAAGGACATCCGGGCCGAGATCGCCGCCGAGCGGGTCGTGCTCGACCCGTGGGACCCCTCGATGGTCCAACCGTCGAGCGTCGACGTCCGGCTGGACAAGTTCTTCCGGCTCTTCGACAACCACAAGTACCCCTACATCGACCCGGCCGCCGAGCAGCCGGAGCTGACGCGGCTCGTCGAGGTCGGTCCCGACGAGGACAGCTTCGTGCTGCACCCGGGCGAGTTCGTCCTCGGCTCGACGCTCGAGACCGTGACCCTCCCGGACGACCTCGCTGCGCGCGTCGAGGGCAAGAGCTCGCTCGGACGGCTCGGCCTGCTGACCCATGCGACCGCCGGCTTCGTCGACCCCGGCTTCTCCGGCCACGTCACGCTCGAGCTGTCCAACGTCGCGACCCTGCCGATCATGCTCTACCCCGGCATGAAGATCGGCCAGCTCTGCTTCATCCGCCTCAGCTCGCCGGCCGAGAACCCTTACGGCTCAGCGGCCTACGGCTCCCACTACCAGGGGCAGCGCGGTCCCACGGCGAGCCGCTCGTTCGCGAGCTTCCACCGCACCCAGGTGTGAGCGCCGACCTCGACACCACCGCGGCCGACGGCGACAGCATGCCGTTGGCCTCCCTGGTCTGGGACGCGCGGCCCGCGGACGCCGCCGTCGTCGCCCTCGTCATGCACGGCGGTGCCGTCGACGGGCACGAGCCCAACCGGCCCTGGTCGCACAACGTCGCGCGCCTCGTGCCGTTCGCCCGGTCCCTCAAGAGGGTGCCCGGTCCGATCGCCGTCGCCCGGCTCCGCTTCCGCGTCCGTGGCTGGAACGGCGATGCGATGCCCGTCGAGGACGCCCGGTGGGCGCTGGCACAGGTGCGGGCGGCATACCCCGGTGTCCCGATCGCCCTCGTCGGTCACTCGATGGGCGGACGGGTCGCGATGTTCGTCGGCAACGAGCCCGACGTCCGCCTCGTCGTCGGCCTCGCTCCGTGGGTCGAGCCGGGCGACCCGCACCCGGGCGCGGGCCGGCGCACCGTCCTCATCCACGGCGACCGTGACGTCATCTGCTCGCTCGCCCGCACCCGCCGCGCGGTGGAGCAGATGCAGGCCGAGGGGCTCGACGCCTCCCTCGTCCGCGTCGCCCGCGCCGACCACGCGATGCTCGTGCGGGCCCGGCTCTGGACGGACCTCGTCACCGAGGTCGTCGAGGCCTCCTTCGCGCACGAGCTCGGTGGCACGGGTGAGCCGCGATCCGGCCCGATCGGGGCCGTCGTCGCCCGGGTCGTGCACTCCGGGGGCGTCACGGTCGACATCTGACCCTCGACGAGGACCGCGGCGCGGTCGGCGCAGGCGGGTACGTTGAGGGACATGATCCGCTTCGAGGGCGTGACCAAGCGATACGCCGAGGCGTCCGGCACCGCGCGCGGGGACGGGTCGGTCGCTGTCGACGACCTGACCCTCGAGGCCCCGACGGGCCAGATCACCGTCCTCGTCGGTCCCTCGGGCTGCGGCAAGACGACGACGCTGCGCATGGTCAACCGGATGATCACCCCGACGTCCGGCACCATCTCGATCGACGGCCGCGACACCGCCTCGCTCGACGTCGCCGAGCTGCGCCGCGGCATCGGCTACGTCATCCAGCACGCCGGTCTCTTCCCGCACCGCACGGTCCTCGACAACGTCACGACCGTCCCGCGGCTGCTCGGCACCGACAAGCGCACCGCGCGGACGCGGGCCATGGAGCTCATCGAGCGGGTTGGCCTCGACCCGGCGATGGCCAAGCGCTATCCCGCGCAGCTCTCCGGCGGCCAGCAGCAGCGCGTCGGTGTGGCCCGCGCGCTCGCAGCCGACCCTCCCGTCATGCTCATGGACGAGCCCTTCTCGGCCGTCGATCCCGTCGTGCGCGAGCAGCTCCAGAACGAGTTCCTGCGGCTCCAGTCCGACCTCGGCAAGACCATCCTCTTCGTGACCCACGACATCGACGAGGCCGTCAAGCTCGGCGACCAGGTGGCGGTCCTGCGCGTGGGCGGCGTTCTCGCCCAGCTCGACTCGCCGGCCAAGCTCCTCGCCGACCCCGTCGACGACTTCGTCGCCGGCTTCGTCGGCCGCGACCGCGGCTACCGCGCGCTCTCCTTTGCGGCGGCCCCCGAGCTCTCGCTCGCCGACGAGCCCACCGTGTCCCTCGATGCCAGTGCCGACGACGTCCGAGCCGTCGGTACGCCGTGGGTGCTGTGCGTCGGTGCCGCGGGCGAGCCCTTGGGCTGGGTCCGGGCGGCTGCCGTCGAGTCCGAGGTGACGCGCACGGTCCTGCACCGCGGTGGCACCGTGGCCTCGACCACCGGATCGCTGCGGGCCCTGCTCGACGCGGCCCTGTCGTCCCCGAGCGGGCGCGGCGTCGTGGCCGACGACGACGGACGCCTTGTCGGCACCATCCGCGCCGCCGAGGTGATCCCCGCGATCGAGGCCCGGCGCGACGCCGTCGCCTCCCAGGCCCCGGCCGAGGAGGCGACCGCCCGGTGACCTGGGCCCTCGACCACATCGGCGACATCATGTCCCGCGCCGGCCAGCACGCCTGGCTCGCGGGGCTGCCGCTCGTGCTCGGTCTCGTCATCGCCCTGCCGCTGGGCTGGCTCGCGGCGCGCCGGCCGCGGCTGCGGGCCGTGCTGCTCACGACGACCGGTCTGCTCTACACGATCCCGTCGCTCGCGCTCTTCATCCTGCTGCCGCCGCTGCTCGGCACGAAGATCCTCGACCCCGTCAACGTCATCGTCGCGATGACCGTCTACACCGTGGCGCTGCTGACCCGCACCGTCGCCGACGGGCTCTTCTCCGTCGACGGGTCGACGCAGCAGGCGGCCATCGCGATGGGCTACGGCTCGTTCGCCCGGTTCCGCGCCGTCGACCTCCCGCTCGCGGTGCCCGTCATCGCAGCCGGTCTGCGCGTCGCTGCCGTGAGCAACGTCAGCATCGTCAGTGTCGCCTCGCTCATCGGCATCTCGCAGCTCGGCTACTTCCTTACCGACGGCTACGCCCGCTCCTTCCCGACCGAGGTGTGGGTCGGTATCGTCGCGTGCTTGCTCCTCGCGCTCGTCTTCGACCTCGTCATCCAGGTCGTGTCCCGCGTGCTCACGCCGTGGACCAGGGCGGTGGCCGCATGAGCCTCGCGACGATCTGGACCTGGTTCACCGACCCGGCCAACTGGCAGGGCACCGACGGCGTGCCCAACCGCGTGCTCGAGCACCTGCTCTACACCGGGCTGACCCTGCTCATCGCTCTCGTCGTCGCCGTGCCGCTCGGCGCCTGGGTGGGCCACTCCGGACGCCTGCGCTGGCTCGTCACGGGCGCCAACGCCGCCCGGGCCATCCCGACCCTGGGGCTGCTCTTCGCCGTGTCGATGTTCGTCGGGCCGCTCATCCAGAGCGATCTCGCCTTCGTCATCCCGAGCATCACCGTCCTCGTGCTGCTCGCGATCCCACCTCTGCTGTCGGGCACCTACGCCGGCATCGACAGCGTCGAGCCCGCCGCGCGCGACGCGGCCCGGGGGATGGGCATGACCGGCTGGCAGGTGCTGACCAAGGTGGAGGCCCCCATCGCGCTCCCGCTCTTCCTCAGCGGCCTGCGCAGCGCGACCCTCCAGGTCATCGCCACCGCCACCATCGCCGCCTCCGTCAGCCTCGGGGGTCTCGGGCGCTACCTCATCGACGGGCTCGCCTCGCGCGACTACGTCCAGATGGTCTGCGGGTCGATCCTCGTCGCCGTCCTCGCGCTCGTCGCCGACGGCCTCCTTGCCCTGCTCGAGAAGAGGGCCGTCTCACCGGGAATCTCCGGACGGGCCACGCGTGTTGCCCGTTCACGCGCACGAAACTCCGATCCCCACTCCGAACCAGACCCCGACGGTGCAGACCGCTCGGATCCCGACCCGCGGCAGCCCGCAGTCGTCGGCTCCGGCAGCACCGGCCCCGTGGAGGCGACCGCCGCCACGGGCACCCCATCCGAAAGGGACCGACCATGACACGCACGCGCTTCCTCGCCGCGGGCCTGCTCCTCGCCGCCGTCGTGCCGCTCGCCGCCTGCGGTGGCGGCGGTGACCCACTCGCCCCTGCCTCGAGCCCCGCTGCCGGCGGGACCGGTGGATCGACCGGCGCCGCCGGCTCGGTCAAGGTCGGCTCCGCCGACTTCCCCGAGAGTGCCCTGCTGGGCGAGATCTACGCCCAGGCGCTCGAGGCCAAGGGCATGACGGCCACCCGCCAGTTCAACATCGGCAGTCGTGAGACCTACCTCAAGGCGATCTCCGGCGGTGAGGTCGACGTCCTCGCCGAATACACCGGCTCGCTGCTCAACTTCTACGACAAGAACGCCAAGGTCACCCAGCCCGACGAGGTCTACTCCGCTCTCCAGAAGGTGGTGCCGCAGGGGCTCACGGTGCTCGACAAGTCCGCCGCCGAGGACAAGAACTCCCTCGCCGTCACCAAGGACACCGCGAGCCAGTGGTCCCTCAAGGCGATCCCCGACCTCGCCGCGCACCAGGCCGACCTCACCATCGGCGCCCCGCCGGAGTTCAAGACCCGCCAGCAGGGCCTCGTCGGCCTCAAGTCGGTCTACAACATCACGCCCAAGGAGTTCCGTCCGCTGCAGAGCCAGGCCACGGTCGAGGCGCTCAAGAACGGTCAGGTGAAGGCGGCCAACATCTTCAGCACCGACCCGTCGATCGCCGCCAACGGCTTCGTCGTGCTCGATGACCCGCAGAGCCTCTTCGGCTCCGACAACGTCGTGCCGCTCGTGCGGACTGACAAGGCAGACTCGCTCAAGGCGGTCCTCAACGCCGTCTCGGCCAAGCTCGACACGACGTCGCTCGCCGACATGGTCAAGCAGGTCGTCGTCGACAAGAAGGACGCGAGCGAGGTCGCCAAGACGTGGCTCGCCAGCGCCGGTCTCGCCTGATCCGGGGCACCTGCTGAGCGGCCGACGGCATACGCCGTCCGTCCGCAGGACACGCCTGAGGCCCCCGCGTCGGATGCGGGGGCCTCAGGCGTGCCCGACAGGACCCGGCCGGGCTGACTCGGCCGTACCGGGAATGTACCACCGCCGAGAATGGTTCTCATTACAGTCGCGAGAACTCGTGACCACGAGACCGAAGGAGCCCCCATGGCCAAGCGCAACGACCTGCGCCCCGTCGTCACCCTGCGTTCGACCGCCGGCACCGGCTACAGCTACGTGACGCGCAAGAACCGTCGCAGCAACCCCGACCGCATGGTGCTGCGCAAGTTCGACCCCGTCGCGCGCGAGCACGTCGACTTCCGCGAGACCCGCTGACAGCAGGCGCCTGCCGCGACCTGCGGGCGACGCGCAGTGGCCACGTCCGACCTCGGACGTGGCCACTCGCGTATGCCGACGCGATCAGCGGGTGAGGCTGCCTGCCTGCCTGGCGGGCTCGGGGGCGACGGGCGTCGACTCGGGGGTGGCCCAGCTGACGCGGACCGGCTCGGGGGCGAGCGGCGCGAACGTGGCCACGACGTCGATGCCGTCGCGGAGGAGCTTCACGAGACGCTCCTCCGGGTCGTCCACGCAGGCGCGGGCGATGCCGTCGACGGCGAGTGCGACGACCTTGGCCGCGTTGGCCGGCCGGACGGCTGCGGTGTTGAATCCCATGCGGGCCAAGTGGATCCGCGCCCAACGCTCGGCCGCCGGTGCGGTGGTGAGCGCGGCGCGAGAGGCCCTGGACAGCTGTCCGTGAGCGCGCCCGTCCTGCTCGGCGAGGATGCCCTCGGCGTTGAGGATGGCGAGGGCCATGACGTTCTGGCGCTCCTCGGCGGCGACGGGCAGTGCCGCCCGAGCCGTGGTCAGCACGAGCGCCGTCGTGACCCGTGGGTCGTCCGGGTTGAGGCCGACCACCTCGGGGATCATCATCACGAGGCGCTGCCGATGCGTCTCGTCGAGCATGTCGTTGACGCAGCGTGCGAGGGTCGCGAGCACCGGGTGCGTGCACTCCGGGTGGTCGCTCCACCGCTCGCCGGCCAGGAATGAGGCCATCTCCATGAAGCACGCGCCCTTGCGCGAGCTGCGGTGGCGGCCGCGCGACAGCACTGGCACGCCGTCGGGCACGAAGGGGGCTCGTCGTGACATCGTCGCTCCTCGGACTTTCCCATCAAGGATCCTGTGCGGGTTCCTTCATGGTGCGCCTCAATCGGCTCCTTGACCACCCCTTCTGTCTAACCCCGTGGTCGGGGCGGTGGCTGTGGGATCGCCTGCACTCCTGTCGCTGGGCGTCGGAGTGTGTGCACAATCGGCCCATGCCCGTCGACGCGCACGCCGAGTCCGAGAGCGGCGGGGTCCGCGCCCACGTCGCCGACTCGTGGCTGCGCTCGGCCGCAGCCGGCGTGCAGGTCGACACCGTGGACGCGCCGATCACGTTGCCCGGTGACGCCCTCCGCGACCACCGTGAAGCGCACCCGCTGGCGAGGGTCTTCCCCCTGCTCGACGACGTGCTCGGCCAGGCGGCGCGCGACTGTGACGCCGTGATGGCGGTCTCCGATGCCTCCGGTCAGCTGCTCTGGGTGTGCGGGACGCCGAGCGTGCTCCGTCGCGCCGAGTCGATCGGCTTCGTCGAGGGCAGCAACTGGGACGAGCGGCTCGCCGGCACCAACGCCCCCGGCATGGCGCTGCGCCTCGACCAGTCCGTCAACGTCATCGGCGCCGAGCACTTCCGGCACTCCGTCCAGCGCTGGAGCTGCGCGGCCACGACGATCCACGACCCGTCCGACCAGAGCGTGCTCGGGGTGCTCGACATCACCGGGGGTGACGACATCGTCGTGCCGCAGACGATGGCCATGGTGCGCGCCGCGGCCCGGATGGCCGAGTCCGAGCTGGCCCGCGAGCTGCTCGTCAGCGGCCGAGGCGCCCAGCCCGAGGCCGTCGGGCGCGGGCTCTCGGTGCTCATGGAGTCGCTCGGTCGCAACGACACCCTCCTGACCGTCGACGACGGCCGGGGCCACCGCCGGACGGTGCGGCTCAGCCCGCGGCACAGCGAGATCCTGCTCCTGCTCGCCTCGGCACCGCGCGGCCTCTCTGGCGACGAGCTCGCCGTCCTGCTCTACGAGGAGGACAGCAGCGCCTCGACGCTCCGGGTCGAGATGGGCCGGCTGCGCAGCCTGCTCGGGGAGGACCTCCTCGCCTCGCGCCCGTATCGCCTCGTCGCCGAGCTCTCCGGGGACTGGATCGGGGTCGAGGCGCACCTCGCCGCCGGTGACGTCGCGAGCGCGATGCGGGCCTACCGGGGACCCCTGCTCCCGCGTTCGACGGCCCCCGGGGTGGTCCGGCTGCGCGCGAGCGTCGAGGGCGACCTGCGTCGAGCCGTCCTCGGAAGCGGTCGCGCCGACCTCATGTCGGCGTGGACCCGCTCCGCGACGGGCGCCGACGACTACGAGATGTGGCAGGCGCAGGCACGCGTGCTCGGGCCCGGCTCCCCGCTCATGCCCCTCGTCCAGAACCAGATCCACCGCCTCGACCGCGAGCTCGGCCCCACCTGACCCCAACCGGGCGTATGCCGTGACGCCGCCACCCGGCACACGCGACGCAACGTGGTTGCAACGTTGCGCTGTCTACGGTCACGCCAACCCCTGGGAGGGGAACCACCAAGGATGTTGGGAGATCAACCATGACCGTCTACGCACCGCCCGGTTCGCCGGACTCGCTCGTCACCGTCCTCGACCGTTACGGCCACTTCATCGGCGGCAACTGGGTCGACCCGAAGAAGGGCCTCTGGTTCGAGAACATCTCGCCGGTCAACGGCAAGCCGTTCTGCGAGGTCGCCCGCGGCACCGAGGAGGACATCGAGGCCGCCCTCGACGCCGCCCACGCCGCCGCACCCGCGTGGGGCAAGACCTCGCTCGGCGAGCGTTCCCTCATCCTCAACCGGATCGCCGACCGCATCGAGGCCAACCTCGAGTCGCTCGCCGTCGCCGAGACGTGGGAGAACGGCAAGGCCGTCCGCGAGACCCTGGCCGCCGACCTCCCGCTCGCCGTCGACCACTTCCGGTACTTCGCGGGCGTCCTCCGGGGACAAGAAGGTTCGAGCAGCGAGATCGACGAGAACACCGTCGCCTACCACTTCCACGAGCCCCTCGGCGTCGTCGGCCAGATCATCCCGTGGAACTTCCCGATCCTCATGGCCGTGTGGAAGCTCGCCCCGGCTCTCGCCGCCGGCAACTGCGTCGTGCTCAAGCCGGCCGAGCAGACCCCGTGGTCGATCCTCAAGGTCGTCGAGCTCGTCGGGGACCTGCTCCCCCCGGGCGTGCTCAACGTGGTCAACGGCTTCGGCGTCGAGGCGGGCAAGCCGCTCGCGTCGAGCCCGCGCATCGCCAAGATCGCCTTCACCGGCGAGACGACGACCGGCCGCCTCATCATGCAGTACGCCGCGCAGAACATCATCCCGGTCACCCTCGAGCTCGGCGGCAAGAGCCCCAACGTCTTCTTCGACGACGTCGCTCAGGAGCGGGACGCCTTCTACGACAAGGCTCTCGAGGGCTTCACGATGTTCGCCCTCAACCAGGGCGAGGTCTGCACGTGCCCGTCGCGGGCGCTCGTGCAGAGCTCGATCTACAGCGACTTCGTGCCCGACGCCGTGGCCCGGGTCGAGAAGATCAAGCAGGGCAACCCGCTCGACACCGAGACGACCATGGGCGCCCAGGCGAGCAACGACCAGCTCGAGAAGGTCCTGTCCTACATGGACATCGGCCGCCAGGAGGGCGCGAAGATCCTCACCGGCGGCGACCGCAACGTGCTCGACGGCGACCTCGCCGAGGGCTACTACGTGGCGCCGACGATCTTCGAGGGCGACAACTCGATGCGGATCTTCCAGGAGGAGATCTTCGGCCCGGTCGTCTCGCTCACGAGCTTCGACGACGAGGCCGACGCGCTCTCCATCGCCAACGACACCCTCTACGGCCTCGGCGCCGGTGTGTGGACCCGCGACGGCTCGCGCGCCTACCGGATGGGCCGTGGCATCAAGGCCGGTCGCGTCTGGACGAACTGCTACCACCAGTACCCGGCGCACGCCGCGTTCGGTGGCTACAAGCAGTCGGGCATCGGCCGGGAGAACCACAAGATGATGCTCGACCACTACCAGCAGACGAAGAACCTCCTCGTCTCCTACTCGCCCGACGCGCTCGGGTTCTTCTGAGCGGGCCGGCCCCCGTGGCCACCACACCCCCAGAGACGGTCGCACCCGGTGAGCCATCGGCTTCCCCCAGCCGGGTCGACCTCACCGGTGAGGCGGCGGACCTGCTCCGCCGCCTCACCGGGATCCACGGTCCGCTGATGTTCCACCAGTCGGGCGGCTGCTGCGACGGCAGCTCTCCCATGTGCTTCCCGGCCGGTGAGTTCATGACGAGCGAGGCCGACGTGCACCTGGCCGACCTCGTCGTCGAGGGGACCCCGGCGCCCATCGGCTTCTGGATGTCGGTCTCGCAGTACGCATACTGGAAGCACACGCACCTCACCGTGGACGTCGTGAAGGGCCGGGGCAGCGGCTTCTCCGTCGAGGCGCCCGAGGGTGTGCGGTTCCTCATCCGCTCGCGCCTGCTCACCGGCGCGGAGCTGTCGGCCTTCGGCATCACCGCTCCGACCGTGGGCCGCGTCGGCTGAGTCCGACCGGACCGTGGAGGTCCGCACACCGGTGCGGGGGTGCGGACCTCCACGCCGTCGTGGGCGGGTGTCGTCGGGCGTGTGCCGTCCGGCGGGCGTATGCCGTCAGGCGGGCGGGGCGACCGCCGCCCCCGACTGCCCCGACCGCGAGATCGCGTCGGCGACGAAGCCGCTCGCCTTGAGCTCCTCGACGAGCTCGTGGAGGAAGGCCACGGTCTCGACCGTACGCGTACACGTCGTCCCCACGGCCTGCCCGATCTGCATGAACGCCTCGTCGACGACCCGCACGTCGTCGCGGCGCGCGGCGAAGGCCGTGACGGGCTCGCGGATGCCTGCACCGACCTCGAGACCCTCGGTGACGAAGACGTCGACGCCCTCGTCGCCGCGCACGACCGTTGCGCGCGCCAGGGTGCGGGAGAGGAAGAGGTCGTAGGCCGAGCCCTCCTTGACCCCCACCCGGACGTCATCGCGGTCCACGTCGGCGACGGACACCACGGGCGAGTCGACGGGCACGACGTAGACGCCCTCGATGACGGCATACGGCGCGGTGAAGGCGACCTCGGTCGCCCGGGCCGGGTCGGCGGCGAGGAAGCACAGGTCGGCCGCGCCCGTCGCCATGGCCTCGAACGACCGGCGCGCCGCGTCGAAGCAGACCAGTTCGACGGGCACGTCGAGCCGATCGCCGACGGCGTGGGCGATGTCGACGGTCACCCCGCTGGGCGAGTCCGGTGTGCCCTGGGCGAGCACGGGGTTGCCGAGGTTGATCGAGGCGCGGAGGACGCCGGTCGGGGCGAGGTCCTGGGCGATGGCGGGCGTCGGGGTCGCGGTCATCCGGTCAGGCTACGGCGTTCTTCCCTCGAGTGGGCTTGCGGTAGAAGGCGATCCCGGGCACGGGTTGCTCGGCCTCGATGACGGCCGTGTCGGTGATCGAGATGCCCGACCCGGCGACGATCGCGAAGAAGACCGTCTGGCCGAGCACGACGTCGACCTCGGCGGGCTCTGCCTTGCCGTCCGTGACCATGACGAGGACGCCCTGGCGTTGCTGGCTCTGCCAGGCCCGGATCCCCTTGTCCGAGGTCGAGTCGGGCGCCGAGACGCGGACGACTCCCTTGGCGCCGGAGCCGTGGGCGTCGGCCCACTCGTAGGTCCCGGTGCACGTGAAGGCGTGGGAGTAGCCCGACTCGTTGACGAGGCGGTCGCTCGAGAAGAAGTCCTTCTCGCCCGAGACGGCGAAGGGCCGGGCGTGCGGGTCGGGGCAGTGCCACATGACCATGTCGCCCGCGTTGACCGTCACCTTCTCGACGTCCGGCGCGAAGGCCTTGCCCGCGGCGTGGACGGTGACGAGCGTCTGGGCCATCTCGCCGCGCTTCGGGGAGTCACCCTCGACGACGACGACGTAGGGGTGGTCCTGGGCCAGGCCGGCGGTGCCGGCGTGGCCGATCGCGTAGGCGTAGGTGCCGGGCTTCATGAACCGCTGCCCGTAGCAGTCGGTCTGTCGCAGCGCCCTGCTGTCGAAGTGGTCGCTCATGGTTCCGCCCTCCTCAGGCGCTGATGTCGGCGCTGAGGACGAGCTCGTCCTCGGGCGCATTGTGCTGGACCTCGGCGCCGACGGCGTCGATGTGGATCGAGACGGCGGGGTCGATCGCCGACGTCGCCGGCAGCACCTCGAACCACTCGGGCTGCTCGTAGACCGGGAAGCGGGTGCCCGAGATGAACGGCGTGATGATGGGGCCCAACCAGCCGGTGAGCCCGGCGATCCCGATGGCCGCGGTGACGGCGATGACGAGCCCCGCGAGGAAGGGGCCGATGAGCGGCACCCAGGCGACGGCGGCCGCGACGGCGAGCCCGATGCCGGCGACGATCGCCGCGGTCCCTGGGCCGAAGGCCAGGCTCGGCACGCCCTGGACGATGCCCTCGACCTTCCACACGCCACCGACGAGCGTCACGGACAGCCCGAGGTCGACAGTGGCCCGCACGAAGTCGCCGAACGACACGGGCACCGACACGGTGGGCCACGTGATGTCGATCCGCGGGGTGCAGACCGTCCCGACGCACGGGATGTCGATGCAGACCTGGGGGATGTGGATCTCGGGGAGGAAGTCGCCGAGGTCGAGCGACAGCGTCGCGCTCGCGCTCCAGTCGAGGCGCAGGTCGGCGATCCGGATGGTGCCCGGCGGGATGAGGTCGACGGTGCCGTTGCTCAGGGTGCCGCTCACGGAGTAGCTGACCGCGAACGGTCCGAGGCTGGACGAGCCGCTCGTCGACTGCGGGCCGAGCCCGGCGACGACGGTGTCGAGGAAGTCGTTGGCCGCGCCCTCGTCGATGGCGGCGATGATCTCGGACATGTGGGTCTCCTAGAGGTTGCCGCGGGCGAGCACGCGGTCGGTGTCGATGAGCGGGCCGACCGTCGGGGTCAGGGTGAAGGCGCCGACGCGCAGCGCCGAGACGGGGACGCGGATCGTCGTGAGGACGGCGCGCAGCATCTGGCCGATGAGGCACTCGAGCACCGACTCGAGGTCGTCCGGCATCACGTCGACGAGCTCGACGGCGTCGACGGCGAATCCGAGGGCGGGCTGCCCGTCGAGCGTCGTCCCGACGAGGTGCCCGACGGCATACAGCTCGATGGTCGTGCACACGGGGTTCTGGGCCTTGCCCGACTTGTCGTCCCAGCGAGGGTCGTTCGGCTCGTTCGGGTGGTCGCCACCGTGGTCGCCGTGCGGGTCGTGCGGGTCGTCCTCGGGATCGTGCCGGTCCTTCGGGCAGTCGACGCAGATCTGCACCTTCGTCGACACGCTGAACTGCCCCGGGCCGAGGCTCAGCTGGGGCGGCAGGGGCGCGTCCTCGTCGTAGAGGTCGAGGTGGGGCACCGAGAATTGCACGTGCCACTGGATGCCCCCGGTGCCGGGGAAGAGGATCGGCGGCATCTGCGTGTCGGCCACGTCCGAGACCGGCACGAAGGCCGGGGACCCGTACGACAGCAGGTGTGGTCTGGCGGTGCACAGCGCCGTCACGAGGTCGTTGAGGGCTGGCTCCTCGGCGGAGACGAAGACCTCGGAGGTGTCGGTCAGGCTCATGGGTTCCCCCGGTGCTCAGGCCGGTTGCGGTGCCCCGGCTGCAGGGAGTCAGTGCGGCGGCCGCGACCCGCTGATACACGCCGACGTCGCCTGACGGCATACGCACGAGGCCCCCTCCGCGGGCGCGGAGGGGGCCTTCGTCAGGAAGCGGGCGTATGCCGTCCCGGCGCGCTCAGGCGACCGGTGCGGGCTCCGGGTCTGGCTGGGGCTCAGGCGTTTCCGCCTTGTCGGGCTCACCGCCGCCGTCGCCGCGGCGCACGGCGGCGAGGAGCATCTGGGCGACGTCGACGACCTCGACGGCGTCGGTGGCCTTGCCGTCCTGGATCGCGGCGTTGAGGCCGTCGGAGAGCATGACCTTGCAGAAGGGGCAGCCGACGGCGATGCGCTCGGCGCCCGTTGCGAGAGCCTCCTCGGTGCGGTTGGTGTTGATCCGCGTGCCGAGCTTCTCCTCCATCCACATGCGCGCGCCACCGGCGCCGCAGCAGAAGGACTTCTCCTTGCTGCGCTCCATCTCGGCGTACTCGACGCCGGGCAGGATCTGGAGCAGCTCGCGCGGCGGGGCGTAGACCTGGTTGTGCCGACCGAGGTAGCAGGGGTCGTGGTAGGTCACCTTGGCACCGGTCGAGGCCGCTCCGGTCGCCACGGCGTCACCCGGGCGCGCGACGGGCGTCAGGCGCTTCTCGCGGACGAGGCGGTTGAGCAGCTGCGTGTGGTGCAGCACCTCGTACTGCCCGCCGAGCTGCGGGTACTCGTTCTTGATGGTGTTGAAGCAGTGCGCGCAGGTGACGACGATCTTCGTCGCGCCGACCTCGTTGAGGGTCTCGACGTTCTGCTGGGCGAGCATCTGGAAGAGGAACTCGTTGCCGGCGCGGCGGGCCGAGTCGCCCGTGCAGGCCTCACCGTCGCCGAGCACGGCGAAGGAGACACCGGCGGTGTCGAGCAGCTCGGCCACCGCGCGGGTCGTCTTCTTGGCGCGGTCCTCGTAGGCGCCGGCGCAGCCGACCCAGAAGAGGTAGTCGACCTCGGAGAGGTCCTCGACGTCCTGCCCGACCTGCTTGACCTCGAAGGGGAGGTCCTTGGCCCAGTCCATCCGCAGCCGCGGCGCGAGGCCCCAGGGGTTCGAGTTCTTCTCGAGGTTCTTGAACAGGCCGTTGAGCTCGGCCGGGAAGGCCGACTCGATGAGGTTCTTGTAGCGGCGCATGTCGACGATGGCGTCCACGTGCTCGATGTCGACGGGGCACTGCTCGACGCAGGCGCCGCACGTCGTGCACGACCAGAGCACGTCCTCGTCGATGACGGCGTCGGGCCCGTGCGGGTTGTAGGCCGTCAGCGGGTGGCGGATGTCGTAGCCGGTCTCGCCGACGAGCTGCTCGGTCGCGACGGCGCCCTTCGTGGCGTCGCTGAAGCCCTCGGCCGACTCGATGCCGTCCTCGAGAGCAGCGGCGCGCACCTCCTCGGAGGCGAGCAGCCAGGGCGACTTGGCGTGCGCGTGGTCGCGCAGCGTCATGACGAGCAGCTTGGGGGAGAGGGGCTTGTCGGTGTTCCACGCCGGGCACTGGCTCTGGCAGCGACCGCACTCGGTGCACGTCGTGAAGTCGAGCAGGCCCTTCCACGTGAAGTCCTCGACCTTGCCGACGCCGAGCGCGGCGTCCTCGTCGAGCTCGTCGACGTTCTCGAAGTCGAGCACCTCGCCGCCGACGCGGATCGGCTGGAGCTCGCCGAGGCTCGTGCGGCCGTCGGCGTGGCGCTTGAAGAAGATGTTGAAGAAGGCGAGGAAGCGGTGCCAGGCGACGCCCATCGTCGGCTGGAGCGCGATGGTGATCATCCAGGCGAAGGAGATGAGGATCTTGACGGCGGCGATGACGACGATGAGGTTCTCGACGGCGCTGACCGACAGACCGGTGAAGAAGTTGCCGATCCAGCCCGTCAGCGGGAAGTGGAGGGCGGTGTCCATGCCGGTGCCGGTCTTGCGCGCGAGGGTCCACTCGAGGGCGCGGAGCAGGCCGATGCAGAGCGTGACGCCGAGGATCGTCAGCTCGACGTAGTAGGCCTGCCACCACGTGGAGCCGAAGAAGCGGCTGCGGCGACCGTCCTCACCGGCGGCCGAGCGCGGGTGGTTCTTCTGGCGGATCGCCATGAGCACGAGGATCGAGAGGAAGCCCGCGAAGGCGAAGAAGTCGGTGATCCACTCGTAGGGGAAGAAGTGGCCGATGAGCGGCAGCACGAACTCCGGCTGGAAGAGCTGGCCGAACGCGTTGAGCAGGGTGAAGAAGAGGACGCCGAAGCTGATCATCGTGAACCAGTGCGCGATCGCGACGACGGGCAGCCGCGACATGCGCGTGTGGCCGAGGAACTCGCGCAGCAGCGTGCGCGTGCGGGCCCCCTTGTCGTCACCACGGTCCTCGGGCTGGCCGAGGCGGAAGGTCGCGAGGAAGTGGTTGACCGTCTTGACGAGCAGGGCGACGGCGACGGCGGTGACGCCGAGGCAGACGACGACGGCGACGATCTGGAGCGCACTCATGCCGGGGAGTCTACTGACGCGTGAGCAAGCGCTTAGTGATTGTGACGGCCGTCGCGGCGTGACGCTCGTCCCCTTCCTCCCGCGCCGGGCGGCATACGCCCTTCGGGGTGTATGCCGGGTGGCCCGGCGTCGCGGCGGCGCCCGGATCATGGGCGCGGCCTTGGCAATCGATAACGACGTGTTGGAATATGCATAACGAGAACTCGGTTGTCGGAGACAATCGAGGCGACAGACCGTTCCGCCGTACCCAGCCGAAAGGGCTCCAGCAATGCCGATCTACGACGACGTGACCAAGCTGATCGGCAACACGCCGCTCGTGCGCCTCAACAAGGTCACCGACGGGGCGCAGGCGACCGTTGCCGCCAAGCTCGAGTTCTACAACCCCGCCAACTCCGTCAAGGACCGCATCGGCGTCGCCATCATCGACGCCGCCGAGGCGAGCGGGCAGCTCGAGCCCGGCGGCACCATCGTCGAGGCCACCTCCGGCAACACCGGCATCGCGCTCGCCATGGTCGGCGCCGCCCGTGGCTACAAGGTCGTGCTGACGATGCCCGAGTCGATGAGCAAGGAGCGCCGCGCGCTGCTGCGCGCCTTCGGTGCCGAGCTCGTCCTCACCGACCCGTCGACCGGCATGAAGGGCGCGGTCGCCAAGGCCGACGAGATCGTCGCCGAGCGCGGCGGCGTGCTGGCTCGCCAGTTCGCCAACGAGGCCAACCCCGAGATCCACCGCAGGACCACCGCGGAGGAGATCTGGAAGGACACCGACGGCGAGGTCGACATCGTCGTCGCCGGCATCGGCACGGGCGGCACCATCACCGGCGTCGGCCAGGTGCTCAAGGCCCGCAAGCCGAGCGTCCAGATCATCGCCGTCGAGCCCGAGGAGAGCCCGATCCTCAACGGCGGCCAGCCCGGTCCGCACAAGATCCAGGGCATCGGCGCCAACTTCGTCCCCGAGATCCTCGACACCGAGGTCTACGACGAGGTCATCGACGTCAACGCCGAGACCTCCGTCAAATGGGCCCGCCGCGCCGCGACCGAGGAGGGCCTGCTCGTCGGCCTGTCGTCCGGTGCCGCCATCGCCGCCGCCGTCCAGGTCGCCCAGCGTCCCGAGAATGCCGGCAAGACGATCGTCGTCATCATCCCGTCGTTCGGTGAGCGCTACCTGTCGACGATCCTCTTCGAGGGCCTCGTCGACTGACGTCCCCTCGTTCGCCCGTCCCACCTGCAATGCCACCAAGGAGTCGTGCATGAGCACCGCACCACAGATCGACCACGAGCCCCGGCCGGCCGAGAAGCCGCTGACGCTCGTGCGCGGTGACGGCGCGGCCGAGGTGGTCGGGGTGGCCGGGGAGCCGGCGGCGACTGTGACCTCCCACGCAGCCGCCGTCGTCCCCGGCGAGCGGTCGTATGCCGGCCCGCTCGGCCTCGTGCGCAAGCTCGCCGATCGGGCCCGCGAGGACGTCGACGGCGCGATCGAGCGCGACCCCGCGGCCAACTCCCGGCTCGAGATGGTCCTGACCTCTCCTGGGCTGCACGCCATCTGGGCGCACCGCGGCCTGCACGAGCTGTGGAAGCGTCCGGGTGGGCGGCTGCCCGCGCGCGTGCTCGCCACGGTCGCGCGTTCGGTCACGGGCGTCGAGATCCACCCGGCGGCCCGGCTCGGACGGCGCTTCTTCATCGACCACGGCATGGGAGTCGTCATCGGTGAGACGGCCGAGGTCGGCGACGACGTCATGCTCTATCACGGCGTCACCCTGGGCGGCCGGTCGATGGAGCACGTCAAGCGCCACCCCACGGTCGGCAACCGCGTCACGATCGGGGCCGGCGCCCGTGTGCTCGGCCCGATCCGCATCGGTGACGACGTCCAGATCGGCGCGAACTCCGTCGTCGTCAAGGACGTCCCTTCCGGCGCGGTGGCGACCGGCATCCCGGCGGTCATCCGGTTCCCGAAGCGCGACGCGACCAACCAGTGGCTCGACCCGGCGATGTACATCTGACCCACAGCCCCGGCAGTGCCGTCATGGTCCTGCGGATGGTCCTGCCGCTGGTGGGGCGATGACCACACCAGACGCAGCATCATGAGGCGTGTCATCAGGCGCGTGATGGTCGGCGCCGGGATGATTCGGCCGGGTGGGTCGCCCGCGGCTAGACTTCCGCGGACACTGGAGGGCTCGCATAGTGGCCGAGTGCGGCGGTCTTGAAAACCGCTATGGGTTCACAGCCCATCGTGGGTTCGAATCCCACGCCCTCCGCCAACTGCTCCGTAGGCGCGGAGTCCCACGCCCTCCGCACGCTGGCCGGAGCGTCGCCACGCCGGAGGCCACGGGTGCACCCAGACAGCGCGGGAGATCGCGCAGTTCGTGTCGCCAGGGCGCAGCAGACGCACGACCTCGTGCGCGGTCTCACGCGCGACCTCACGACCCCACTCCTCCGGCCTGGCCTCGGACCGGATCCGGGCATGAAAAAAGGGCCTCCGGAGATCCGGAGTCCCTTTTGTTCTCATGCACCGGCCTCGACGGTGAGCCCAGCGGTTGCACGCGCTCTCAGAGCAGGCCGAGCCTCTCCTCGAACGTCGTGCTGGAGTTGTACTGACCGACCGGCATCGACGTGGACGGACGGTTCATGGCCGCGAAGAACGACACGATGTACGACATCTCTGTATTCAGTTTCCTTGGTGACTGGGCCCGCCGACGCGTCGTCGCGGACCCGGTTGGTCGACCGTCATTGCGGGACGATCAGGACCGGCGGACCACCCGCGACCCGGCCGGGAGCGTGGCCGGGCCGTGGGCGATGTCTGCTCCACAATGGTAACAGTTCCGCAACCATGCTTCGGACCGCCGTTGACCTTTGGATGGCCCCATGAGATACGACAGTGTGACCAGACATTCCGGCTCGGATCCCGCGCCCGACACCGCCGAGATCCTGAGCCGGCTGGCCCCTCTCGAGCTCCCGTCGGCGAGCCCTCTCGTCCTGCGCGGGCGCCGCTTCGACGCTGCCTCGCCCGCCGTCATGGCCATCGTCAATCGGACCGCTGACTCCTTCTTCAGCGGCAACCGCCACGCCGACCTCGAGTCCGCCAAGGCGGCCGTCGTCGAGGCCGTCGAGCTCGGCGCGGACCTCGTCGACGTCGGTGGCGTGCGCGCCGGCCAGGAGGGCGAGGTCGTCGACGCCGACGAGGAGATCCGGCGGGTCGTACCGTTCCTGCAGTGGGCGCGAGCCGCGCACCCGGAGATCCTGCTGAGCCTCGACACGTGGAGGTCGGAGGTGGCCCGTGAGGCGGCCGGGGTCGTGGACCTCGTCAACGACACGTGGGCCGGGCACGACCCCGAGCTCGTCCACGTCGCGTCGGGCATCGGTGCCGGCTACGTCATCTCACATACCGGCGGCCTTCCGCCCCGGACCGATCCGGTCGACGTCACCTACGGCGACGACCCGCTCGACGTCGTGCGGGACGTCGTGCGCACCCTGGCCGACGGCGCCCTCGCGGCCGAGCGTGCCGGCATACCTCGTGAGCGCATCCTCGTCGACCCCACGCTCGACTTCGGCAAGACCACGGCGCACTCGCTCGAGGTCCTGAGGCACACGGCCGACATCACTGCCCTGAACTACCCTGTGCTGCAGGCGATGTCGCGGAAGGACTTCGTCGGGGAATCGCTCGACCTGCCGGCCGAGGAGCGCCTCGAGGGGTCCCTCGCGGCGACCGCGGTGGCGGCCTGGCTGGGGGCCACGGTGTTCCGCGCGCACGACGTCCGGGCGACCCGGCGCGTCCTCGACATGGTCGCGACGATCCGCGGCGACCGACCCCCGCGGCTCGCGCTGCGAGGCACCCGACGTGACGTCGCGACGAACGGTTCCTGAACGCCCAAAAACGAGTGTCATCCGACGGGCCGACCGGCCGGTATTCTGCTAGGTTCGTCGCGGTTGCAGTTGCAGTTCCTCGCAGTCGAGCAGGTGCCCGTCATCCACAACGGTGACGGGTTTCCTTTCGGCTTCGGTGGGTTCGCGCCCGTCGAGTGGAGTCAATGCGGCAGCTTGGGATGCGCGAGGTGCGTTGTCCCACACGCTAAAGAAGGAAGAGTTACCCGTATGGCACAGGGCACCGTCAAGTGGTTCAACGCTGAAAAGGGCTTCGGCTTCATCGCCCAGGACGGCGGCGGCCCCGACGTTTTCGTCCACTACTCGGCCATTCAGTCGAACGGTTACCGTTCGCTGGACGAGGCGCAGCGAGTCGAGTTCGAGGTCACGCAGGGTCCCAAGGGCCCGCAGGCCGACGCAGTTCGCCCGCTCTGATCACTCGAGAGCAACAGCAACGAGCGACACCAACCTCAGTCGTTTGTGACAAAGCCCCCGGCCAGCGGCCGGGGGCTTTGTTGTGGGTCGGCGGGCCTGCGGGTCAGCAGGTCTCGTAGGAGTCGGTGCTCGACGTGGTCGGGGTCTTCGTCTTCGTCGGCGTGCTCGTCGACGTCGAGGAGGGCTTGGGCGTCGCCTTCGGCGGCGCGATGCCCTTCTGGATCAGCTCGCGGATGAGCGCGTAGTCGGGGTCGTTGGAGTAGACCTTCTGCTTCTGCGTCAGGGCCACGCTGTTGATCTTCGACTTCTGCACACGCTCGACGAGCTCGACGAAGGCCGGGAGGTTCTGCACCGGGATGTCGGTGTAGATGTTGTCCTTGAGGATGCTCGCGACCTCGGGGTACTTCGAGACCATCTGGGCCGGGTTGACCTGCTGGACGATCGCCTGGACGACGCAGCGCTGGCGCATCTGGCGGAACGTGTCGCTGTCGGCGGCGCGTGAGCGGGCGTACCAGAGGGAGTGGTAGCCATCGAGGTGCTGGCGGCCGGGCTGTAAGTAGCCCTTGACGCCGAAGACGCTGCCGTCGGGGGCGTGCTCGCCGCCGATGGTCAGCTTGGTGCCGTAGCCGCTCAGCTTGACGTTGATGTCGAGTCCACCCATGGCGTCGATGAGGCGCGAAAAGCCCTTGAGGTCGATGACGACCATCTGGTCGACCTCGAGCCCGGTGATCTCCTGGACGGTCCCACGCAGCTCGACGCGCCCGGGCTGGTCACCCGAGGGGTAGGCGCCCGGGTGGGCCTTGGCGTAGTTCTCGGCGTCGACGTAGAGGTTGGTCAGCATGCACTGGCCGGGGCCCTGGTCACAGGAGCTGTCGGGCGAGCCGAACGTGCCGGAGGGGTAGATGGCGCGCAGCGGGCTCTTCGGCGCCAACGGCGCGTTGAGCAGGTTGCGCGGCATCGAGATGAGCGCCGTGCGTCCGGTCTTGGTGTCGATGCTCGCGAGGATCATCGAGTCCGTGCGGATGCCGACGCGGTCGGCGCCGGCATCGGAGCCGAGCAGCAGGATGTTGACGCGGGCCTGCTCGGCCCAGGGGTCCTCGCCCTCGGAGACCTGGGCTCCGGCTCCGGGGGTCGTGGGGGTCTTGCCGAAGACCTGCGCCACGGTGCTCTGCGTGATCGTGGCGTACTCGGCGAACTTGAACGACGAGCCGGCGACGACGAAGACCATCAGGGTGGTGAAGCCGGCGAGCAGGCGCGTGCGGGCGCGGTCGAGCCTCGTGGGGCGCGACTGCACGGCAGTGAGGATGATCGAGCCGCACCAGAGGATGCCGCCGATGACGAAGGCGACCGCGAGCGTCTGCAGCACCGTGGGGCGCGCGACGATCGACAGCGCGGCGTTCGTCACGCCGGTGCGCATCACGTAGTACGCGCCGACGCCGAGGCTGACGATGGCGAGGGCGAGCAGCAGCCAGCCGAACTTGCGGCTACGGGTCTGCGTCAGGCCTGCTCCCGGGACGACGGTGCCGAGGGCCGTGAGCCCGACGGCGCGGCGGAAGCCTGACTTGAGCTCGCGTCGCAGCGCCTCACGGGTCGGGGGCGCAGCCGGACCTCGCGTGTTCGGGTAGGTCATGGAGTCCTCTCTGCATCGGCCCGTGCGCACGAGCCGATGCACATTGTGCCCTGCCAACCTGATATATGCCTCATCGAGTTGGGTAAGGCGCTTGGACGCGTCCACCCCCGGTTTGGGTCGGGCGCACCGGTGCCGGTAGCCTGTGCTCGCCCGTGCATCGGACGCCGCCTCGGCGGCCTCGTCGCGGGCACGGAGGCGTCGCATAGTGGCCTAGTGCGCCCGCCTGCTAAGCGGGTTGAGGATAAAACCTCTCGCGGGTTCAAATCCCGCCGCCTCCGCTCCAGAACGCCGAATGCCCCCGAGCGAGCTCGGGGGCATTCGGCGTTCTTCCACGGAGGCGGCGCGATGCCGGGAGGAGCGGTTGGTCGTGGTGAGGAACGAGCCACGACCAGCGCGACGGCTCCCGCCGCCTCCGCCAGCACCAGACAGAAGGACCCCGACACGCTTTTCGTCGGGGTCCTTCTGTCTGATGCTGGTCGAACGCGTGGGGTGTAGGACGTGGCCTCTCGACCGTTCAGTCCAGGGCGTCCTCGCGCCGCCCACGGCGGCGCTGCGCCAGAGGGAGCAGGACCCACAAGGCGACCCCGAGCAGCGCCAGCACGCCACCGATCCAGAATGCCGTGGAGCTGTGCAGCAGGACGTCGAGGACGAGCACGACGCCGCCGATCATGCCGGATCCGAGGAAGAAGAGTCCCGTGCCGATGAGGGTGTCCGTGTGACGCACCACGAAGTCCTTGAGGCCCTCGCGGAAGAGCATCCGGTGCATGGCCACGGGGGTCATGAACAGCAGCGTGGCGATCGTCATGCACAGCAGGGTGACGATGTAGATGCTCCGCTGCAGGTCAGAGAGGCTGGTGAACCGCTGCTGGAACGGGATGGTCAGCAGGAAGGCGAAGAGGATCTGCACGCCCGTCTGGACGATGCGCAGCTCCTGCAGCTGCTCGCCGAAGTTGCGATCGAGCCGCTCGGCCTCGGTCTCGTCGCGGGTGTAGGGCTGTGAGTCGCTCATGGCTCACAAGTACCCCACGGAGTGCCCTCGAGGACAGCGGACACGAGAGGCAACGTATGCCGCGTGCTCGGCGACACGGCATACGCCCTCGGTGCCGTGCGGGCCTACGACGCCACGGGCCCGTGGCGTGACGGAGGGCCCGGCACCCTGAGGTGCCGGGCCCTGCATCACGTCGTCCGCCGCCCGCCGGCCAGCAGGCGGTGGACCGACCTCTCAGCGCACGCTGACGCGGGCCTTGAGGGCGTCGAACTCGGCCCACAGCTCCGCGGGGAGCTGCTCGCCGAACTTGTCGAACCACTCCTGGATGAGGGGCAGCTCCTTCTCCCAGTCGGCCGCGTCGACCCGAATGGCCTTGGCGACCTGCTCGGGCGTCATGTCGAGCCCGTCGATGTCGATGGCGCCCTCGGTCGGCACGAACCCGATCGGGGTCTCCACGGCATCGGCGTCGCCGTCGAGGCGCTCGATGACCCACTTGAGGACACGGCTGTTCTCGCCGAACCCGGGCCAGAGGAAGGAGCCGTCCTCCTCGTCGCGACGGAACCAGTTGACGCCGAAGATGCGGGGGAGCTTGGAGGCGTCCGCGCTCTTGCCGATCTCGAGCCAGTGGTTCATGTAGTCGCCGGCGTGGTAGCCGATGAAGGGCAGCATCGCCATCGGGTCGCGGCGCACGACGCCGACGGCGCCGGTTGCGGCGGCGGTGGTCTCCGAGGAGAGCGTGGCGCCGATGAACGTGCCGTGCTGCCAGTCGCGCGACTCGTAGACGAGCGGCACGGTCGTCTTGCGGCGGCCGCCGAAGAGGATCGCGTCGATCGGCACGCCGTCGGGGTTGTCGTACTCCGGGGCGATCATCGGGCACTGCGAGGCCGGCGTGCAGAAGCGGCTGTTCGGGTGGCTCGAGAGCGTCCCCGCCTTGCCGTCCTCGGGCGTCCAGCTGTTGCCGTGCCAGTCGGTGAGGTGTGCCGGCGGCTCGTCGGTCATGCCCTCCCACCACACGTCGCCGTCGTCGGTCAGGGCGACGTTGGTGAAGACCGAGTTGCCCTTCTCGATGGTGGCCATCGCGTTGGGGTTGGTCGACTCGCCCGTGCCGGGGGCGACGCCGAAGAGCCCGAACTCCGGGTTCACGGCGTAGAGGCGGCCGTCCTCACCGAAGCGCATCCAGGCGATGTCGTCGCCGACCATCTCGGCCTTCCAGCCGGGGATGGTCGGCGTGATCATCGCGAGGTTCGTCTTGCCACAGGCGGACGGGAAGGCCGCCGCGATGTAGTGGACGGACCCCTTGGGCGAGGTGAGCTTGAGGATGAGCATGTGCTCGGCCATCCAGCCCTCGTCGCGGGCGATGGCCGAGGCGATGCGCAGCGAGTAGCACTTCTTGCCGAGCAGGGCGTTGCCGCCGTAGCCGGAGCCGTAGCTCCAGATCGTGCGCTCCTCGGGGAAGTGGACGATGTACTTCGTGTCGGAGCACGGCCATGCGACGTCGGCCTGGCCCTCGGCGAGCGGGGCGCCGACCGAGTGGAGCGCCGGCACGTAGTCGGCGTTCGTCTCCTCGATCTTGTGGAGCACCTTGTCGCCGCAGCGGGCCATGACGAGCATGGAGACGACGACGTAGGCGGAGTCGGTGATCTCGACGCCGAACATCGGGACCTTGGCCTCGAGGTGACCCATGACGAACGGGATGACGTACATCGTGCGGCCCGCCATGCTGCCGCGGTACAGCTCGGTCATCCGAGCCTTCATCTCGTCGGGCGCCATCCAGTTGTTGGTGGGCCCGGAGTCCTTCTCGTCGACGGAGCAGATGTAGGTCTGCCCCTCGACGCGCGCGACGTCACTGGGGTCGGAGGCGCAGTAGAAGGAGTTCGGCTTCTTGCTCTCGTCGAGCCGGACGAAGGTGCCGGCCTCGACGAGGTGGTCGGTCAGCTCGGTCCACTCCTCGGGGGAGCCGGTGATCCAGCGGATGTCGCGCGGCTGCGTCAGCTCGGCGACCTGCTCGACCCACGCGGCAAGACCCGCGTGCGTCGTGTGTGTCTGTTTCTCGTGGGTCGTGGTCAACTCGGGGCCCATCCCTTCGCGCGCGGTGCCGCCCGGCACCACGTCGTGCCGGTGTGAAGCTGCTCCACAGGTGGATCCTGGACGAGCCCGGATCGGGCTCCAGGTGTCCACATGCTGAACAGATGACGTGATGTCTTCAAGGTACGCGCCGTCGTGGACGCCGTTGACCGCATGCGGGCGCCAAGGCGGTGAGACGCCTCACATGGGCTCTGGCCCGCAAGAAAAACGACGCTCCATTGTCGGTTTCTTGCAGGAATTTCAGTACTCGCCGGTACCGGGCAGCGGGTGAACGTGGCACCCTCTCGGGCCGACCGCGTAGGCCGTGAGGCGGCGTCCGCGGGCCGCTGCTCGTGGGGTGCCGGGCGGGGTCGTCAGGCTCGGGCCGGGGCGGATTTCGTGGATGCGGACCAGAGGCGCTAAGGTAACTTTTCGTTCCTCCGAGTGACGGAACGACGCACCCGTAGCTCAACGGATAGAGCATCTGACTACGGATCAGAAGGTTTGGGGTTCGAATCCCTACGGGTGCACTCTGTGTTGAGACAGAACACCACGCCCCGACCGGGTCTCCCGGCCGGGGCGTCGTGCTGTCCGGGGTGCGCTCGGTGGTCCGCGTTCATCCTGTGGGGGTGACGCGGCCAAACGTGCGGCGGCGGACTCTGGTCCCGTGTCGACTCACCCATCCGTACCGGCGTCCGTCCGATCCTCGCGGTCCTGGACGTGGCGCAGCTCGTCCCTGCTCGGGCAGGCCTGACTCGTGGCCGCGGGGTCGCTCGTCGAGCGATGGACGTCGAACGACGGCGTCAAGGTCTTCTACCGCGAGTCGCCAGGGCCGCCGGACTCGTCTCCGATGATGCACCTGCACGGCTTCGGGCTCTCGGGCCGCTACCTGCTCCCGACGGCCGAGCTGCTCGCCGGCGAGTTCCGGACGCTCGTGCCCGACCTCCCCGGATTCGGGCGCAGCGGCCGGCCGCGTCAACCGCTCGACGTGCCCGAGCTCGCCCAGGCGGCAGCGGCGTTCCTCGACGACCGTGGCATCGAGAAGGTGACGCTCGTCGGCAACTCGATGGGCTGCGCCGTCATCTGCGAGTTCGCCCACCTCTACCCCGAACGTCTCGAGCGGGCCGTACTCGTCGCGCCTGCGGGCGGGCTCCACAACCAGCCACTGGGCCGGGCGCTGCAGCAGCTCGCGCGGGACGGCATACGCGAGCCGTTGGGGCTCATGCAGGTGGCGGTGCCGGACTATCTGAGGTTCGGGGTGCCGAGCACGCTGCGCATGTTCCGCGCCCTGACCCGCTATCCGGCGCTCGACCGCCTGCTGCAGCTGCACATCCCGACCCTCGTCGTGCTCGGGAGTGCCGACCCGCTCATGCCCGCGCCGCCGCGGGTCAAGGAGGTGGCTGGGCAGATCGACAACTCGGTCCTGCTCGTCGTCATCCACGGGGCCGCCCACGCCATCAACTTCAGCCACCCGGGTGAGCTGGCCAACGTCATCCGGCAGTTCATGTCCGACCAGCCGATCGTCGACGACCCCGACTCACCGGGTCAGGCCCGGGTCTACGAGATCCACCGGGGGGCGCTTGCGCCTCCGGTCGACGACGCGTGACATACCCGACGGACACGTCCAGTGGGCGCACCATGTGAGTTCGCTCCACCTCGCGGGCTTTCCCTTGTGCCTCGGGTCGCGCCGGGGTTGGGTGTGGTGAGACCGTCCATCGCCGCACGCCGGGAGGCCACCGATGACCGCCGCACCGCCCGTCACGCTCGACCCGAACCTCTCGCACACCCGCGGCGAGACGGACACTCCGCTGCTCGAGACGACGATCGGCGACAGCTTCGACGCCACGGCCGAGCGGTTCGGCGAGCGTGACGCCCTCGTCGACGTCACCCAGGGCCGCCGGTGGACGTATGCCGAGCTGCGGGCTGACGTGGACCGGCTGGCCCGCGCGCTGCTCGCCGTCGGTGTCGCCACGGGGGACCGGGTCGGCATCTGGGCGCCGAACTGCTCCGAGTGGACGCTCGTGCAGTACGCGACGGCCAAGATCGGCGCCATCCTCGTCAACATCAACCCGGCCTACCGGTCCCACGAGCTGCAGTACGTCCTCGGGCAGGCCGGCATCTCCACCCTCGTGGCGGCGGAGTCCTTCAAGTCGAGCAACTACCGGCAGATGGTCGACGAGGTGCGCGACGAGGTCGACGGCCTCGAGCGCGTCGTCTACATCGGGACGTCCGACTGGGCCGACCTCGTCGCCCGTGCCGACGAGGTGGCCCCGGAGGAGCTCGCGCGCGTCCAGGCGGGACTCTCGAACACCGACCCGATCAACATCCAGTACACCTCGGGCACCACGGGGTTCCCGAAGGGTGCGACGCTGAGCCATCGCAACATCCTCAACAACGGCTACTTCGTCGGCGAGCTGTGCGACTACACCGAGGCCGACCGCGTCTGCATCCCGGTGCCCTTCTACCACTGCTTCGGCATGGTCATGGGCAACCTCGCCTGCACGACGCACGGTGCCTGCATGGTGATCCCGGCGCCCGGCTTCGACCCCGCGCTGACCCTCAAGGCCACCCAGGACGAGAAGGTCACCTCGCTCTACGGCGTGCCGACGATGTTCATCGCCGAGTGGAACCTTCCCTCCTTCGCCGACTACGACCTGTCCACCGTGCGCACCGGCATCATGGCCGGATCCCCTTGTCCCGCAGAGCTGATGAAGCAGCTCATCGCGGCCGGCATCGAGGAGATGACGATCTGCTACGGGATGACCGAGACGTCGCCGGTGTCGACCCAGAACCGCACGAACGACACGTTCGAGCAGAAGGTCGGCACGGTCGGTCGGGTCGGCCCGCACCTCGAGATCAAGATCGTCGACCCCGTGACCGGCGAGACGCTGCCCCGGGGGAAGGCCGGCGAGTTCCTGACGAAGGGCTACTCGGTGATGCTCGGCTACTGGGAGCAGCCCGACAAGACGGCGGAGGCCATCGAGGACGGGTGGATGCACACGGGCGACATCGGGGTGATGCACGACGACGGCTACGTCGAGATCACCGGGCGCATCAAGGACATGGTCATCCGCGGTGGCGAGAACGTCTACCCACGCGAGATCGAGGAGTTCCTCTACACGCACCCGGACATCCTCGACGCGCAGGTCATCGGCGTCCCGGACGAGAAGTACGGCGAGGAGCTGTGCGCCTGGGTGCGGATGAAGGGGAGCGCCACCCCGCTGACCGCCGAGTCGCTGCGCGAGTTCTGCACAGGTCAGCTCGCCCACTACAAGATCCCGCGTTACGTCGAGATCGTCGACGAGTTCCCGATGACCGTGACGGGCAAGATCCGCAAGGTCGAGATGCGCGAGACCACGGCGAAGAAGCTCGGACTCGGCTGAGCACCCCGGGCGGACCCGAGTGGGGCCGCGGAGCAACGGGATTGGCGCGCACGAGCAGCGTGCGGGGCTGCACCCGAGCACCGATGGCGTATGCCGTCCGCCCGGCCGGACGGCATAGCGCGCTCGTCGGGGTGCGAACCGGGCGGTCGTGCCCACGGTTCGGGGTACGTGCACGACGACGACGGCGCGCTGGGTGCCGCAGAGGTCCCCCAGCGCAGTAGGTTTCGGGGGAAGTGGTCGTGAGGGCCCGTAATCCGTAAGGGGATGGCATGTCCGACACAGGCAAGACGATTCTGTGGATCGTGGTGGCGATCGTCGTCATTGCAGTGATCATCTGGTTGTTCGTCTCGGCAGGGCGGCGTCGCGAGGTCGAGGCACGGCGCTTCGAGGCCGGCGAGCTGCGAGCCAAGGTCGAGGAGCGCCTGCCCGAGGTGCAGGACACCGAGGACCGCGCGTCAGTGACGGCCGCGATGGCTGTTGATGCCCGCGCCGAGGCCGAGCGCAAGGCCGCCGAGGCCGAGCGGGTCGCCGCGGAGGCGCGGCGGCTCGAGGACCAGGCCGAGGCGCACCGTGCCTCCGCCGAGTCCGCCCGCGTCGAGCACGCGGGTCTCGAGCGTGAGGCCGACCGCGTCGACCCCGACGTCGCCACCGACGACGAGGGCTACCGCGTCGACGACGCCGGGAACCGCCTGCCGGGTCAGGAGCCACCGCGCGGTGCCGGGTCCGCCGCCGGTGCGGCCGGCGCTGCCGGTGCGGCAGCGGTCGGAGCCGCGGCCTTCGCGCACGACGACGACGAGGACGACCTCGCGGACGCCGAGAACCCCTTCGCGCCCAGCGCGTCCGCCACGGACGGCGAGTCGGCCACGCAGCGCGCGGACCTCGCGAGCGAGGCGGACCTTCGCGCCGACGAGGAGCAGTCCTCCTACGCCACCGACGAGCCCGAGGTCACCGACGAGCCCGAGGTCACCGGCGGAGCGACGGCGGCAGCGTCGTCGACCGACGCCGACGCGGGTGCCGATGGTGGTGCCGACGCGGGTGCTGACGCCGCGGAAGAGGCGGGCAGTCACGACTGGTCCACGACGGATGCCGACGCGGGTGCCGTTGGTGGTGCCGACGCGGGTGCTGCCGCTGCGGGAGAGTCGGGCGGTCACGACTGGTCCGCGACGGATGCGGACGCGGGTGCCGATGGTGGTGCCGACGCGGGTGCTGACGCGCGGGACGAGGCCCCGCAGGTCGGGGCTGCGGCTGGAGGTGTGGCTGCTGCTGCCGCGCTGGCGTCGAGCGACGACGACCACGACCACGACCACGACGAGCAGCCCGTCCACGACGAGCACGCCGACGATGAGCCCGCAGACCTGGCCGCCGACGCGACCGCCTCGGAGAACCCGACGCCGCAGAGCGTTCCGGCGCAGGCCGACGCGGACACGGAGTCCGTCGAGGTGCCCGCGCTCGACGATCGCGACGAGGTCGTGACCGGTGGCGGCACCCCGACCGACGACCCCGGTGACCACCGCGGTCAGCCGTGGGCGACGACACCGGGCGAGCGGGGTCCCGAGGAGGGCACCGACCTCGACGACGACACCGTCGACGACGGCCTCGACGTCGACATGGCGCCGCACTCGCACGAGAGTGAGGACGACGAGGAGCTGGCGGAGCCGGCGCACGAGTCCGACCAGGACGCGGCCGACGCCCGCACGGACGACGACACCGCCGTGACCGACGCCGACACGAGGACCGCTGACGCGGAGACCTCCGACGCCACGGATGACACCGTGGACGGCACGGCCGACGACACGGCCGATGACACCGCCGACGACACGGCCGATGACACGGACTCTGCCGAGGAGCCGGCGGCCTCCGGGCGACGCGTCTCCGGGTTCGACGAGGTCGCCGACGGCGGGTTCGGCCTGGGCTCGGCCGCACCCATCGCGGACGGGGCGCAGCCGCTCGGTCACGCCGTCAAGGGCCGCCGCGACGGCACGACCTTCGTCGGCCCCGACGACGCCGGCTACGACGACGTCGAGCCCGACGTGTGGTTCTACAGCGAGGAGGCGGCCCGGCGCGCGGGCTTCCACCGCGACGGGGAGTGACCGCTCCCTGACGGACAGTGGCCGCGTGCACAACGGTGTGCACGCGGCCACGCTCGTGCCCGGGACCTCTCCGCGGGGCCACCACGCTCGGCTCGCGCTCGGGCAGGGTCCGGGCGACACGGCATACGCCCTCGGTGGGCCGGTCCGAAACGGTGGCGCGGGCACCCGGTCGGCGCAAATAGACTTGCCGGCATGGTTTCCCCGCTCGTCGCGCTCACGCCCAAGGTCCAGTCCGCGATCGCCGCCGCCCTCGGTGACGACTTCCGCGAGGCCGACCCGGTGCTGCGTCCGTCGCAGTACGCCGACGTGCAGGTCAACGCCGCGCTCGCCCTGGCCAAGAAGGTCGGGATGCCGCCGCGCGAGGTCGCGGCCAGGATCGTGGACGCCCTCGACCTCGACGGTGTGTGCGACTCCGTCGAGGTGAGCGGTCCCGGCTTCATCAACCTCACCTTCTCGAGCTCGTGGATCGCCGGACTGCTGCAGGACGTCGAGGCCGACGAGCGGAGCGGTGTCGCTCTCCAGGCGACGCAGAACATCCCGATCGACTACTCCGCGCCCAACGTCGCCAAGGAGATGCACGTCGGGCACCTGCGCACGACCGTCGTCGGCGACTCGCTGGCCCGCACCCTCGAGCACCTCGGGCACCACGTCATCCGGCAGAACCACATCGGCGACTGGGGCACGCCCTTCGGCATGCTCATCGAGCACCTGCTCGATGTCGGTCGAGACTCCGAGGAGGCCGACCTCCTCGTCACCGACCCCAACGCCTTCTACCAGGCGGCCCGGGTCAAGTTCGACCGCGCGGACAAGGCCGAGCCGGCCGGCAGCGAGGGCGACTTCAACGTGCGGGCCCGCACCCGGGTCGTCAGCCTCCAGGCCGGGGACCCCGAGACCCTCGCCCTGTGGCGTGAGCTCGTCGACCTGTCGAAGATCTACTTCAACAAGATCTACTCGACGCTGGGCATCACGCTCACCGACGACGACCTCGCCGGCGAGTCCACCTACAACGAGGTGCTCGCCGACCTCTGTGCCGAGCTCGAGGCCAAGGGCATCGCAACCATCTCGGACGGCGCCCTGTGCGTCTTCCTCGACGGCTACACCGGCCGTGAGGGCAAGCCGGTGCCGCTCATCATCCGCAAGAGCGACGGCGGCTACAACTACGGCACGACCGACCTCGCGACGATCAAGCACCGCGTCGAGGACCTCAAGGCGCACCGGGTGCTCTACGTCATCGGCGCCCCGCAGGCCCTGCACCTCAACATGGTGTGGGACACCGCGCGCAAGGCCGGCTGGCTGCCCGACGACGTCGTGCCCGTCCACGTCCAGATCGGCAACGTGCTCGGCGACGACCGCAAGATCCTCAAGACCCGCTCCGGCAAGCCGCTGCGGCTCATGGCCCTGCTCGACGAGGCCGTCGAGAAGGCCCGGACCGTCATCGACGGCACGCGGCCCGACCTCGACGAGACCGTGCGCGCCACCATCGCCCGGCAGATCGGCATCGGCGCCGTGAAGTACGCCGACCTGTCCGTCGCGCACGACAGCGAGTACGTCTTCGACCTCGACCGCATGGTCGCGCTCACCGGCAACACCGGGCCGTACCTCCAGTACGTCGTCGCCCGCGTCCGGTCGATCTTCCGCCAGATCGGGCTCGACCCGGCCGCCCAGCACGCGCCGATCCTGCTCGGCGAGCCGCACGAGCGTGCCCTCGCCACGCACCTGCTCGGTTTCGGTGACGTCGTCGCCGAGGTCGGCGACACCTACGAGCCGCACCGGCTCGCCGGGTACCTCTTCGAGCTGGCGCAGGCGTTCTCGGCGTTCTACGAGAACTGTCCCGTGCTCAAGGCCGAGCTCGACGAGGTCAAGGAGTCGCGACTGACGTTGTGCGCGCTCGTCTTCCGGGTCATGACGACCGGTCTCGACCTGCTCGGACTGGAGTCCCCCGAACAGATGTGATCTTCGAGGTCGCGTCGGTGTCGGCCCGGTCGCGGCGGGTCGCCCCCCTTCTTCGCTCCTGTCGGCGCGCCTGCTGCTGTAGCTTTCGGGCGCACACGTTCATCGACAGGGGAGAACACTCATGACCCAACCCGCTGCACCTCACGAACCCCCGGTCCCGGCTGCGGCGCCGCCCGTCCCGATCGCCCCGCAGGGCAACATGGCCCCGCAGGGCCACCTGCCCGCGCCGACCGGACCGGCCCAGCCGGCGCCGACCCCCGAGCCGGGCCTGACCGCCAACTCCAAGACCGTCAAGGTGCGCCCGTGGAAGCAGTCCACCGCCGTGCTCGCCATCATCGCGCAAGCCCTCTTCGCGGTCGCGGCCGTCGCCAACCTCTACCTGGCCTGGTTCGACATCCGGATCAAGGGGCTGCTCAGCGACGGTGACTTCGACGCCGTCGTCAGCGAGGCCGAGAGCGCCGACGCCCTCTACCTGCCGATCCTCGCCCTCGCCGGGCTGGCCGGCATCGTCATGCTCGTCTGGCTCCACCGGGTCTGGACCTCCGACCGGTCCGACCACGCGCTCTACACGCGTGGCACCGGCATGGCCATCGGCGGCTGGTTCATCCCCTTCGCCAACGTCGTCCTGGGCCCACTGGCCCTGCGCGACGTCCTCTGGGGCACCGAGCACGCGAACCCGCGCACCCGCCACGATCGTCCGTCGACGACCCCGCCGCTGATCATCGCCCTCTGGGTCGTGCTCGCCGTCAACCTCGTCCTCGCGATGCTCGGGCGCGCGGCGCAGCCAGGGATCGAGCAGCCCGACTCCCTCGACTCCCTCGTCTCCTCGCTCCAGACGGGCCTGACGTACGAGGCCCTCGGCGGCGTCTTCGGGGCCGCCGGCGGCGTCGTCGGCATCCTGCTCATCCGCAAGGTCATGGGCTTCACGCGTCGCTGACCACCTGACGTCCTGAGACGTGACCGGAGGTGCTGACGACCGCGAGGACGTCAGCACCTCGTCACATCCGGGCCATTGCGGCGGCGGGCTGCGTCGGAGGACAGTCGACTCCATGACCGACTGGGACTTCACCGGCCTCAAGGCCACCTACGTCAACTGCACGCTGAAGAAGAGCCCCGAGCCGAGCCACACTCAGGGGCTCGTCGACGCGAGCGCGGCCATCATGCGCGAGCACGGGGTCACCGTCGACGAGATCCGCCTCGTCGACCACGACGTCGCCACGGGCGTCTACCCCGACATGCGCGAGCACGGCTGGGGGAGCGACGCGTGGCCCGACCTCTACCCCGGCATCCTCGACAGCCAGATCCTCGTCGTCGCCGGCCCCATCTGGCTCGGCGACAACTCGAGCGTCACGAGGCGCTTCATCGAGCGCATCTACTCGTTGAGCGGGATGCTCAACGACCAGGGGCAGTACCTCTTCTACGGCAGGGTCGCCGGCTGCCTCATCACCGGCAACGAGGACGGGATCAAGCACTGCGCCCAGAACGTGCTCTACAGCCTCCAGCACGTCGGCTACACGATCCCGCCCAACGCCGACGCCGGCTGGATCGGCGAGGCCGGTCCGGGCCCGAGCTATCTCGACCCCGGCAGCGGTGGCCCGGAGAACGACTTCACCAACCGCAACACGACCTTCATGACGTGGAACCTCATGCACCTCGCGCGGATGCTCCACCACGCGGGGGGCGTGCCGGCCTACGGCAACCTGCGGTCGGCCTGGAACGCCGGCGAGCACTTCGGCTGGCACAACCCGGAGTACCGCTGAGGCGCCGGGCCGCGCGGTCACCCCGTGTGGATGATGCCGACGGTGGCTGCGCGTCACGACCATGGGGGTGAGCACCGCTTCCGTGCTGCCCTCCGAGAAAGGTCGCCCCATGTCGTTCTGGGACATCGTCTGGTTCATCGTCATCTTCTTCGCGTTCGCGACCTACCTCCTGGTGCTGTTCTCGATCGTGGCCGACCTGTTCCGCGACCCCCGGGTCTCCGGCGGGATGAAGGCGCTGTGGGTCGTGTGCCTCATCTTCTTCACCTTCATCACCGCGATCGTCTACCTCATCGTCCGCGGTCGCGGCATGAACGAGCGTTCGACGCAGAAGTACGCGGAGGCCCGCCAGGCGCAGGAGGACTACGTTCGTTCCGTCGCTGGGGCCTCGAGCACCTCGGCACCGGAGCAGATCGCGAAGGCGAAGGAGCTGCTCGACGCGGGCACCATCTCCGCCGATGAGTTCGCTGCCCTCAAGGCGAAGGCCCTCGCCTGACAGCTGGGTTCGCCGTCCCGTCACGGCACCACCCGTAGCCGCCCTCCCGAAGGCTCGGCCGTCGCGCCGAGCTTCCGCGAGGCATGAGGGCGTATGCCGCTCGCGTCCCGAGGGATGGCGGCTCAGACCCTGTGGGTGCGGGACACGAGGTCCTGGTAGCGCGCCACGACGTCGGCGTGCGCCTGCTCGTCGCCCGGCGGGACGGCATACTCCGAGTCGATCGCGAGGGCCCACGTCGGTGGGTCCGCCTCTCCCGAAAGGGCCCACGCGGCTTGGCGCGCGGCGCCGACGCCGACGTACTCGGCTGGTGCCGGCACGACGACCGGGGCGCGGAAGAGGCCCGGCGCGATCTCGCGGACGGCGCGTGAGGCGGCCGCTCCGCCGATGAGCAGGATGCGTCCGACCTCGACGTCGTGGTCGCGCAGGGCGTCGACCCCCGCGACGAGGTTGCACAGCATCCCCTCGACCGCCGCCCGGGCGAGGTTCTCCGGTGTCGCGTTCGTGCGGGTGAGCCCGCTCAGCGTGCCGGTTGCTTCGGGGAGGTCAGGGGTGCGCTCGCCGTCGAGGTAGGGCAGGAGGGTCAGGCCACCCGCTCCCGGGATCGCCTGCAGCGCAAGACGGTCGAGCTCTGCGAGGCCCACACCGAGCATCGATGCGGCCGCGGTCAGCACGCGGGCCGCGTTGAGGGTGCACATGAGCGGGAGGTGGTGACCGGTCGCATCGGCGAAGCCGGCGATGGCACCGGTCTCGTCGCGGATCGCCGAGCCGTGCGGCGTGAAGACCGTACCGCTCGTGCCGAGCGAGACGACGACGTCACCGGGGTGGAGCGTCAGGCCGAGAGCGGCACCCATGTTGTCGCCCGTGCCGGCGGCGACGAGCAGGCCGTCGGCCGTGCGGCCGGCAGCCTGGGCGGGAGAGAGCACCTCGGGGACCTCGAGGGTCCGGCCGAACGCCCGGTCGAGCAGGTCGAGCCGGTAGTCGCCGTCGGCGGCCGACCAGTAGCCCGTGCCGGACGCGTCTCCGCGGTCGGTGCTCCAGCGCTCGAAACCGTTGCCCTGTTGGAGGATCCGGCCGGTGAGCCAGTCATGTGGGAGGACCACGCGGGCCACCCGCGCAGCCAGGTCGGGCTCGTGCTCGGCGAGCCATCGCAGCTTCGTGACGGTGAAGCTCGCGACGGGGACGAGGCCGACGGCGTCGACCCATGCACTGACGCCGCCGAGCTCGGTCGTGAGGTCGCGGGCTGCCCCCGCGCTGCGGGTGTCGTTCCACAGCAGGGCGTCGCGCACGACGGTGTCGTCCTCGTCGAGCGTCACCATGCCGTGCTGCTGGCCGCCGACGGCGATGGCGGCCACCCCGTCGAGGACGCCGTCGCCGCACGCGTGCTCGTAGGCCTCCCACCACCGGTCGGGGTGCACCTCGGTGCCGTCGGGGTGAGGAGCCCGGGCCGTGCGCACGACCTGCCCCGTCTGGGCGTCGCAGACGACGATCTTCGTCGACTGGGTCGAGCTGTCGACCCCCGCCACGAGGGTGCGTCCATCGGTCACGTCGTGCTGCTCTGCCCAGTCCATGACTGCAGGGTCTCCCGAGCGCCCCTGGTGTGCAAGGCCGACAGGGCCCGCGTGAACACCGAGGTGAACCGCTCGTCGTCGACGAGGTCGCCGAAGAGGTCCCGGTCGCGGAGGAAGGCGAGCGGGTCGGTGCCCTGCTGCGCGGCGGCGGCCATGACCCGGTCCTTGACGCGGTCGACGACCTCGATCGGCTCGCCCTGCTCGTCGACGCCCTCCGCGTAGCGCGCCCACGAGGCGACGACGAGCGCGGAGCGGTCGATCTGCCCGCCCGTCTCGAGGTTGCGCCTGATGACCGGGACGAGCCACTTCGGGATGCGGTCCGAGCTCTCGGCGCAGAGGCGTGCCAGCGTGTCACGCACCTCCGGGTTGGCGAAGCGCGCGATGAGCTCGTGCCGGTAGGCGTCGAGGTCGACCCCCGGCACGTCGGGGAGCGTCGGACTGCCCTCGTGCTCCATGTAGCCGAGCAGGAAGTCGACGAAGAGGGGGTCCTGGCAGACCTCGTGGGCGTAGCGGTAGCCGGACAGGTAGCCGAGGTAGCAGAGGGCCTGGTGGCTCGCGTTGAGCAGGCGCAGCTTCATCAGCTCGTAGGGCACGACGTCCTCGACGAGCTGCACGCCGGCCGCTTCGAGGGGAGGACGTCCCTGGGTGAAGTGGTCCTCGAGGACCCACTGCGTGAACGGCTCGCACACGACGGGCCACCCGTCCTCGACCCCGAACTCCTCGACGAGGCGGTCGATGTCGTCCTGCACCGTGACGGGTGTGATGCGGTCGACCATGCCGTTGGGGAAGGAGACGTGCTCGTCCATCCAGTCCGCGAGCGCGGGGTCCTTGAGGCGGGCGTATGCCGTCATCATCGTCCGCGCGACGTCACCGTTCCCCGGCAGGTTGTCGCACGACATGACGGTGAAGGGCTCCTGCCCCGCGTCGCGGCGGGCCGCGAGACCCGCGACGACGTAGCCGAAGACGGTGCGCGGGACGGCGCCCTCCTCGAGGTCCGCCCGGATCGCCGGGTCGGCGGCATCGAACTCGCCCGTGACCTGGTTGACGAGGTAGCCACCCTCGGTGATGGTCAGCGACACGATCCGCGTCCGGGGGTGGGCCAGTCGGTCGACGACGGCTTGCGGGTCGTCCGGCGCGAACACGAGCTCGACGAGGCTCCCGACGACGCGCGGCTCCCGGTGGCCGTCCGGGTGCTTGACGACGAGGGTGTAGAGGCCGTCCTGCGCCGTCAGGGTGTCGACGATGCGCCGGTCGTGGGGGAGGGCCCCGACGCCGCAGATGCCCCAGTCCAGGGCTCCGGGGACGCCCAGCTCCATGAGCCGGTCGACGTACATCGCCTGGTGGGCGCGGTGGAAGCCGCCGACGCCGAAGTGGACGATGCTCGCGGTGACGGCCGCCCGGTCGTAGGTGGGTCGGCCCACCGCCTCGGGGAGTGCGTCGAGCGTCGCGCTCGCGAGAGTCGTGGGCCGCGGGGGCGAGGTGGCGGGCGTGGTGGTCATGGTCGTCTGGGTCCTCTCGGAGGAAAGGGATGTCGTCGGCGGCGGGGTGGCCGGACACGGGGGAGCCGGTAGTCCTCGACGCGCGGCTGACGGTCGTCAGTGCGTCTCGGACAGGCTCCACATCGTCCACAGCTCGGTGCGCATCCGTCGTGGCTGTCGGAGGGTGTAGGCGACGGCCTGGGCGATGTCCTCCGGTTCCATGAAGTCGCCCTCGGACGGGTCGCGGTCGCCGAAGCGTCCGTCGGCGGCGGCGAAGGGGGTGTTGACGCCGGCCGGTGCGATGGTCGTCGTGCGGATCCCCTCCGAGCGCAGCTCGCGGTCGAGGGCGTAGCCGAGATTGATCTGCGCAGCCTTGGTGGCGGAGTAGACCGCCTCCTTGCCGCCCCCGATGAGGAGTCCGGCGACCGAGCCGATGATGACGATGTCACCACCTCCGCCCTGGGCGCGGAACTGGCGCACGGCCGCCCGCGCCAGCCACACGGTGCCCTTGACGTTGACGTCGACCATGAGCGAGGCCTGCTCGGCCGAGTAGTCGAGGATCCCGCCGTAGAAGCCGACGGCGGCGTTGGCGACGACGGAGTCGACCCGACCGAAGGCCTGGACTCCCGCGGTGACGAGCGCGTCGGCGGTGCTCTCGTCCCGGACGTCGCCGAGGCCGACGGCCAGCCGGTCCTCGCCCCAGGCGTCGCGGAGCGAGCTGAGGGCGTCGGGCCGGAGGTCACCGGCGACGACGCGACCGCCCGCTTCGAGGACGAGCCGGGCGATCGCGCCACCGATGCCACCGCCGGCACCGGTGACGACGACGACCGAGTCCTCGAGGCTCCGTCCACGGTCGACGGCGGGGGGCGTGACGGGCCCCGGCGTGGTGCTGGTGCCGGTCACTTGATCGCCCCCATCGACAGGCCGCGGACGAGCTGCTTCTGGGCCGCCCAGCCCGCGATGATGACGGGGAGGGCCGCGATGGTCGCTGCGGCGGACAGGACGGCGAGGAACTGTCCTCGGCCGTCGACGAAGCTGCCGAGGAAGGGCGGCGTCGTGCGGGCGGCCGAGCTCGTCAGCAGCAGGGCGAGGAAGTACTCGTTCCACGCGAAGATGAAGCTGATGAGCGCTGCGGCCGCGACCCCGGGCAGGACGAGCGGCAGGACGATCCGGACGATCTCACGGAACATGCCGGCCCCGTCGACCCGGGCCGCCTCGATGATCTCGTAGGGCACCTCGAGGAAGAACGAGCGCATCATCCATACCGTCACGGGCAGGTTCATGGCGCCGTAGACGATGGCGAGCATGTAGATGTTGTCGAGCAGCCCGACGGTCTTGAAGATCATGAAGAGCGGCAGCACGATCGCGGCGAGCGGCATGAACCGCGTCGAGATGAAGAACGAGAGCGAGTTCTCGACGTTCTTGACCCGCCGGATCGACAGGGCGTACGCGGCGGGGATCGCGAGCACCACCGAGATGATCGTCGCGATGACAGCGGCGGTCAGCGAGTTCTGGAGGTAGCCGGCCATCCCGCGGTCCATCGCGAGCTGGTAGCCCTCCGTGACGGGCTTGAAGATGAACGTCGGGTTGACGGACGACGCGAGCGACTCCGGCTTGAACCCGTTGAGGACCATCCAGAAGACGGGGAAGAAGAAGATGAGCACGAGGATCCACGTGACGAGCGTCGTGAGGGCTCCTCGGGCCGATTGCTTCGACCTCGTGGTGCTGCCTGAGCCGTTCATCGGCTTCCTCCTGCCATGAAGACCTTGAAGACGCTCTTGAGAGCGACGGTCGCGACGATGATCGTGAGGACGACGGTCACGACGCCGTATGCCGCTGCCTGCCCGACGTCGAGCCCGATGAAGGCCCGCTCGTAGAGGAGATAGGCGAGGGTCTTCGTGCCGCCGGTCCCCTTGGTGAGGATCGCGATCGGGTCGAAGACCTGCAGGATGATGACCGAGCCGAGGAGCACCCCGATCTCGATGTACATCCGTAGGTGGGGCAGCGTGATCCAGGTGAAGGTCCGCCACGTGCCGGCCCCGTCGACCTGGGCGGCTTCGAGGATGCCCTTGTCCTGGCCCTGGAGGCCGGCCAGCAGGATGAGCATCATGAACGGCGTGAACTGCCACGTCAGCACGATGACCACCGTGGCCATCGGGTGCTCGGTGCTCCAGGCGACGACCGGCAGGTGCAGGGTCCGGAAGACCCAGTTGAGCATCCCGATGTTGGTGTCGAACATCGAGTACTTCCAGATGAGCGAGGCCGCCGCCGGCATGATGAGGAAGGGCGTGATCATCAGGGTCCGGGCGAGGGCGCGACCGCGGAACGGGCGGTCGAGAAGGACGGCGAAGAGCAGGCCGAAGAGGACCGCCAGGGTGACCGAGAAGGCCGTGATGAGCACCGTGGCTCGGATCGACGGCCACAGGTCGCCCGAGGTCAGTGCGCTCGTGTAGTTGTCGAACCCGGCGAACGCACGGTCGTTGGGGTAGAGCAGGTTCCACTTCGTCAGTGAGAACCCGATGGTCGTCAGGAACGGGATCTGCGTCAGCAGGATGAGGAAGATGACGGCCGGGAGCAGCAGTCCCCGGTTGCGCCAGAGCTCCGTCCGCTGCACGCGCCGCTTGTCGGTCGCGGTGCTGGCCCGGACGTCCTCGAGCTCGGATGGTTGCGTCGTGGTGGTGGTCGTCGTCATGTCGGCACTCCCTTGTGCGGCTCGTGCGACTGCGGGTTGGAGGAGGTGTGGTACCGGGCCCGGGGCGTGCCGGGCCCGGCACCACGTGTCACCTGTTCGTCAACAGGAGGTCACTTCTTGTGCTTGTCGCCCGCCGCCTGGGCGATGGACTGGCACTTGCTGAGCGCGTCGTCGATCGTGCCGCGGTTCGCCAGGTAGTCCGCGACGAGCTGGGCGCACTGGTTGCCGACGTCCTGGAACTCGGGGATCGAGACGTACTGGATGCCGACCCAGCCCTGCGGGTTGACGCCCGGCTGCTTCGGGTTGACCGAGCTCATGACGTCGAGCGTGATGGGCGCGTACGCCTTGGCGGCGTCCTTGTACTCGGGGATGTCGTACGTCGAGGTCCGCGAGCCCGGCGGGACGTTGGACCAGCCGATCTTCGTGCCGACGAGCTTGATGTAGTCCTTGCTCGTGGCCCACTTGACGAACTTGACCGCCGCGTCCTTCTGCTTGGTCGACGTCGGGATCGCGAGGTTCCAGCTCCAGAGCCAGCCGGATTCCTTGGTCTTGTCGACCGGCATGTGCGCGTAGCCCATCTTGCCCTTGACGGGCGAGTCGGCGGCCTCGAGCATCGACGCTGCGACGGAGGCGTCGGCCCACATCGCGGCCTTGCCCTCCTTGAGGGCCGTGAGGCACTCGTTGAAGCTGTAGGAGACCGGGTCCTTCTCACCGGACTGGTCGAGCATCGTCTTGTAGAAGCTGACCGCCTGCTTCCACTCCGGGGTGTCGAYGGTGGCCTTCCAGCTGCTGTCGTACCAGTTGCCCCCGAAGGTCTGCACGACGGTGGTCAGCGGGGCGAAGAGGTCTCCCCAGCCGGGCTTGCCGCGCATGCAGATCCCGGCCATGTCGGCCGTGTTGACCTTCTTGGCCGCGTCCGCGACCTGCTGCCACGTGGGGTTCTGCGGGATCGTGACCCCGGCCTTGTCCATGACCTCCTTGTTGTACATGAGGATCGAGGACTCCCCGTAGAAGGGGACGGCGAAGAGCTTGTTGTCGAAGGTGTTGACGTCGCGGACCGGGGGGAGCAGGTCGCCCACGTCATACGACGGGTCGGACTGGAGCTCCGGGGTGAGGTCGACGAGCCATCCGTTGGCGCCCCACTGCGGCGTCTCGTAGGCGCCGATGGTGACGATGTCGTACTGGCCGGCGCCGCTCGCGACGTCCGCCGTCACGGCGGCGCGGAGGTCGCCCTCCTCCATGACCTGGAAGTTGACGGTGACGCCGGGGTTCGCCTTCTCGTACTCGGACTTGAGCTTCTCCATGTCCTTCATCTGGCCGTTGTTCACGGTGGCCACCTTGAGGGTGACGGCGCCCCCGGCGGCGCCCGTGGACCCGTTGCCGGACTGCACTGCCCCGGACGAACAGGCAGCCACCGTCATGGCGACCGCCACCGCGCCCGTCCCCAGCGCGAGCATGCGCTTGTTCGCAAGCATTCCTAACTCCTTTGGTAGGCATTCCTCGTTTCCGTCGGCCGGTTCCACCTGGCCCTGCGGCGATCTCCGCTTCGTTTCTTGACGGGAACTTGCCGGAACGGTAATGACGCGCGAGCCGGGGCAACAAGCACCATGAGCCCCCTGTCATTGATACGATTTTGCGTACGGGTGGGAGCTGCAGGTGACGAATCCGTCGCAGCCCCGCACGGGACGGCGACGGTGCTGTCCAGCGCGGCGAAGGAGACGAAGATTTCGTATCGATCCGGCCAGTCTTCTGATGGCGACTCCCGCACGACCGACGTCGAGTCGATGCGTTCCGTACCGTCGGGACCGATGCTGGGGCAGCCGGTCCGCCGGGAGTACATCCCGCACCACCCGCAGGCCTCGGCACGGGTGCTGACGCACGACTTCCCGAGCGAGATCTGCGGTTGGGGCTTCCATCCCGAGTACGAGATCCACCTCATCACCAAGACGCGTGGCAGCTTCATCGCCGGCGACCACATCGGCACCTTCGCGCCGGGTCACGTCAGCCTGATCGGCCCGAACCTGCCGCACGACTGGGTCAGCGACCTCGCCGAGGGCCAGGTGGCGGTCGACCGTGACGCGGTCATCCAGTTCAGCGACGAGTGGATCCATGCGGCGATGGAGCACCTGCCGGAGTTGGCCGAGGTGACGGAGGTGCTCCAGCGCTCGACCCGCGGGATCGTCTTCTCCGGTGCCACGGCCTGGCGGGCTGCCGAGACGATCCTCGCCTGCGTGCACAGCCAGGGAGTCGAGCAGCTCGGCCACCTCTTCAAGCTCCTCGCGCTCTTCGCGCACGCCCCGCCCGAGGAGTACGACCTCGTGGCGAGCGAGTGGATGGGCCGACCGACCGATGCCGCGTCGCGCGACGCCGGCGAGGCGGGGCTCAGCTACATCTCCGACAACCTGACGGGCGACATCCGGCTGTCGACGGCCGCGCGTCTCGCGTACATGTCGGAGCCGACGTTCTCGAAGTACTTCAAGTCCGCGACCGGCATGACCTTCTCGAGCATGGTCAAGAAGCTGCGGATCGCCTACTCCCGACGCCTGCTCGACACGACCGACCACTCCGTGGCCCAGGTCGCCGAGATGAGCGGCTACCACAACATGGCCAACTTCAACCGGCAGTTCCTCGCCGAGGTGGGGACCACGCCGAGCGCCTACCGACGGCTCGAGTCCGACCAGAAGCCGCCGCCCGAGGTGTTCAGCCTCGGCCGTCGGGCGCCGTCGCACTGACCTTCCGGGTTCACGTCGAGGTCAGCGGGGCAGCCGCTCCGACCCCTTGTCTGCCCACGATCAGAGACGTTCGGGTCCGGTCGCGTGTCATTTGTGTGACGTGCCCGGCAGACCTGCCGCTACCCGTGGGTCGTGCTCTAGGTTCGTGAACCAGTGCCCACCAGCCCTCCGCGCGAAGGAGCCCAGCGTGCAGATCGGTGTCCCCCGTGAGACCCGAGCCCGCGAGACACGTGTCGCCGCGACGCCCAAGACCGTCGAACAGCTCGTCGGACTCGGTTACGACGTCGCCGTCGAGAGCGGGGCGGGGGAGCGGGCGAGCTTCTCCGACGAGGCGTATGCGGCCGCCGGCGCTCGCGTCGTCACGGCCGAGGAGGCGTGGGGCTCGCCGATCGTCCACCAGGTCAACGCGCCCTCGGACGAGGACATCGCGCGGCTCCGCCCCGGTACCGTCCTCGTCTCGCTCATGGCGCCGGCCATCAGCCCCGACCTCGTCGAGAAGCTACGCGCCGCGGGCGTCACCGCCATGGCGATGGACGCGGTGCCCCGCATCAGCCGGGCCCAGTCGCTCGACGTCCTGTCGTCGATGGCCAACATCGCCGGCTACCGCGCCGTCGTCGAGGCCGCCCACGAGTTCGGCTCCTTCTTCACCGGGCAGGTCACGGCGGCCGGCAAGGTGCCACCCGCCAAGGTGCTCGTCGCCGGGGCCGGCGTGGCGGGCCTCGCCGCGATCGGCACGGCACGCTCGCTCGGGGCGATCGTCCGCGCGACCGACGCCCGCGCCGAGGTGGCCGAGCAGGTCGAGTCGATGGGCGCCGACTTCCTCGCAGTCCAGATGCCCGCGGTCGACGCCGCTGCCGCGTCGAGCGACGGCTACGCCAAGGAGATGGGAGAGGAGTACAACCGGCGGGCCGCCGAGCTGTATGCCGCCCAGGCGCCTGACGTCGACATCATCGTCACGACGGCGCTCATCCCCGGACGCCCGGCGCCGCGGCTCATCACGGGCGAGATGGTGGCGTCGATGAAGCCCGGCTCGGTCATCGTCGACATGGCCGCGGCCAACGGCGGCAACGTCGAGGGCGCCGTCGCCGACGAGATGGTCGTCACCGACAACGGGGTGACGATCATCGGCTACACCGACCTCGCGGCCCGGCTGCCCACGCAGGCCTCCCAGCTCTACGGCACGAACCTCGTCAACCTCATGAAGCTGCTGACACCGGGCAAGGACGGCGAGCTCGTCCTCGACTTCGACGACGTCGTGCAGCGCAACATGACGGTGGCGCGCGACGGTGAGCTGCTGTGGCCGCCGCCCGCGATCCAGGTGAGCGCAGCCCCGGTGGCCCAGACGGCGTCTGGCACGAAGGTCGTGAAAGAGCCTGAGCCACCGAAGGACCCACGCCGCAGGTACGCCGGGATGGCGATCGGAGCCGTCGTCTTCGGGGCGGTGGCCGCCGTGTCTCCGCCGAGTTTCCTCGGGCACTTCACCGTCTTCGCGCTCGCCGTCGTCATCGGCTACTACGTCATCGGCAACGTCCACCACGCCCTGCACACGCCGCTGATGTCCGTCACCAACGCGATCAGCGGCATCATCGTCGTCGGCGCGCTGCTCCAGCTCGGCTCGGCCGGGTCGGTGGGCGGCACGAAGGGGGTCGTGATCATGGTGCTGGGCTTCGTGGCTGCCCTCCTGGCCAGCATCAACATCTTCGGTGGCTTCACCGTGACCCGCCGCATGCTGACGATGTTCCGGAAGGGCTGACCGCACATGGACATCGCACTCATCCAGGCGGCATACATCGTCGCGGCGCTGCTCTTCATCATGTCGCTCGCCGGGCTCTCGAAGCACGAGACCGCCCGTGACGGCAACGTCCTCGGCATGGTCGGCATGGGCATCGCCCTCGTCGCCACGCTCTGGCTCTCCCTGCGCGATGCCGCGTGGTCGGCCTGGCTGCTCATCGCCGTCGCCATGGTCATCGGTGCCGCGATCGGGATCGCCCGGGCGCGCAAGGTCGAGATGACCGGCATGCCCGAGCTCATCGCGATGCTGCACTCGTTCGTCGGGGCCGCGGCCGTGCTCGTCGGCATCAACACGTTCGTCGCGACGTCCGACCTCGTCGGGGTCGAGGGTGAGGCCGTGCACCTCGTCGAGATCTTCCTCGGCGTCTTCATCGGAGCCGTGACGTTCACCGGCTCGATCGTCGCGTTCCTCAAGCTGTCGGCGCGCATCTCGAGCAAGCCGCTCATGCTGCCGGCACGGCACTGGCTCAACCTCGCCGCGCTCGTCGTGTCCGCCGGGCTGCTCGTGTGGTTCGTGGCGGCCCACTCGATCGTGCCACTCCTCATCATGACGGCGATCGCACTCGCGTTCGGCTGGCACCTCGTCGCCTCCATCGGCGGCGGTGACATGCCCGTCGTCGTGTCCATGCTCAACAGCTACTCGGGCTGGGCCGCCGCGGCCGCGGGCTTCATGCTCGGCAACGACCTGCTCATCGTCACCGGTGCGCTCGTCGGGTCGTCGGGTGCCTACCTCTCGTACATCATGTGCAAGGCCATGAACCGGTCGTTCGTCTCGGTGATCGCCGGCGGGTTCGGCTCCGACGGAGCGGTCTTCGACTCTGACGTCGACTACGGGGACCACCGTGAGACGAACGCATCAGAGGTCGCCGACCTGCTCAAGAACGCGTCGTCGGTCGTCATCACGCCCGGCTACGGCATGGCGGTCGCACAGGCGCAGTACCCCGTCGCCGAGCTGACGGCCAAGCTCCGGGAGCGCGGCGTGGACGTCCGGTTCGGCATCCACCCGGTGGCCGGCCGCCTGCCCGGCCACATGAACGTGCTGCTCGCCGAGGCTCGCGTGCCGTACGACATCGTCCTCGAGATGGACGAGGTCAACGACGACTTCCCGGACACCGACGTCGTGCTCGTCATCGGCGCCAACGACACCGTCAACCCGGCGGCCGCCGAGGACCCCACGTCACCGATCGCCGGGATGCCGGTCCTGCAGGTGTGGAACGCCAAGGACGTCGTCGTCTTCAAGCGCTCGATGAACGCCGGCTACGCCGGTGTCCAGAACCCGCTCTTCTTCCGCGACAACTCGGCGATGCTCTTCGGCGACGCCAAGGAACGCGTCGAGGACATCATCAAGGCCCTCTGACCGACCTTTCGGCGGGCCCGGCTCCCCGGACTCGTTCGGATCCTGCTCCGTTTTCGGGAGCAGCTTCCGAGTCGTGCGGGGATTGGTGCGGGAGGTTGTCTATCGGATCTTGCTCCGGTTTGGGGAGCAGCTTCCGAGTCGCGCGGGGATGGGTGCGGGAGGTTGTCTATCGGATCCTGCTCCGGTTTGGGGAGCAGGTTGCGAGGCCGCGGGAGCGGTGTCACCGGTCGCTGCCACCATCTCCGAACACAGGAGGTGTGCGATGGGCGACATGCAGCACGAGGATCCGACCGAAGGCGTCGGCTACGGTCTGGGCGGGGTCTTCGACGGGGCGCGCTACATCGTGCGAGCACGCCGGGTGGCCGATCTCAGTCAGCGAGAGCTGGCAGACGAGATCGGGGTCTCGAGGGCGACTGTCGGACGGCTCGAGTCGGGTGCGTCCCGGGTCGACACCGGCACTCTCTCGGTCATCCTGGCCAAGGCCGGTCTCCGTCTCGCCGTTCTGGACCGGGAGGGGCGAGAGATCTCCCCCGTTCCGCTCGACGTGCTGCGCGACCACGCCGACCGGCGCTTTCCCGGCCATCTCGACGCGCGGCCGCCCCAGGAGGCGCCCTCCGACCGGGTCCACCCGCGTCGCGGTGCGCCGGAGCCGCTCGGCTGGTACCAGCAGCGCCCGTCCCGCGCTCGACGACGTGTCAGGAACGGCACGCCCGTCGACCACCCGACGGTCAGCGGTCTGCGCGAGGCCCGCCAGGCGGCGTACTGGGAGGGCGTCGAAAGGGCCGAGGCCAGGCGGGCAGCCGACCCCGAGCCGGAGTGCTCGTGCTTCGATGACTGCTTCGAGCGCGCCTGCCTCATCGAGTGTCCCTGCCAGTGTGAGCCGGACCATCGGGCCAGCCTCCGGTCGGTGCGTCCCGGGGCAGATGCCTGAACCGCGTGCACAGCGGACAGCCCTCCCGTGAACATCACGAGCTGGCTGTGCGGGCTGTGCGGGCTGTGCGGGCTTCGATCGGCGAGGCTCAGCGTTCGCTGAGGACCTCGGGGGCTGCTCGGCGACCTTCCTCCTCCTCGCCCGTTGCCAGCTTGCTGTGGTGGCGGGAGTAGAGGAAGTAGATGAGGAAGCCCAGCAGCATCCAGATGACGAACCGGATCCACGTCTCGACCGAGAGGTTGAGCACGAGGTAGAAGCAGGCGGCCGCGGACAGCCACGGCACCACCGGGTTGCCGGGCACCTTGAACGAGCGCTTGAGGTCGGGGCGCCGCTTGCGCAGGATCGGGACGGCGAGCGAGACCAGCATGAAGGCGGTCAACGTGCCGATGTTGACCATCTCCTCGAGCTTGCCGATGGGGGTCAGCGAGGCGATGAGGGCGACGACGGTGCCGATGATGAGCGTGAGCCTGACCGGGGTGCTCGTGCGCGGGTTGGTCCGGCCCAGTCCGGCCGGGATCAGGCGGTCACGGCTCATCGCGAACGTCACGCGGGTCGCGCCGATGATGAGGGTCATGACCACTGTGGTGAGGCCGGCGACGGCGCCGGCCGAGATGAGCGTGGCGTAGCCCTCCTTGCCCACGGACTTGAACGCCGTGGCGAGCGCCGCATCGGGGTCGATGTCCTTGTAGTTCTGCATCCCGGTGATGACGAGCGTGACGGCCACGTAGAGCAGGGTGCAGATGGCGAGCGAGCCGAGGATGCCACGGGGCAGATCACGCTGCGGGTTCTTGGCCTCTTCGGCCGTCGTCGCGACGACGTCGAAGCCGATGTAGGCGAAGAAGACGATGGCGGCGCCGGCCATGATGCCCATGACGCCATACGTCGCGGGAGTCATGCCGGTGATGACCTGGAGCAGCGGCGTCGTCAGGCCCTCTGCGGCCTTGCCCGGCTGGGACGGCGGGATGAACGGCGACCAGTTGTCGCGGTTGATGAACTGGATGCCCGCGAAGATGACGAAGAGCACGATGAAGAGCTTGACGCCGACGAGCACGAGGTTGACGCGCAGCGACTCCTTGATGCCCCAGGCGATGAGCAGCGTCAGGCCGGCGATGAGCAGGAAGGCCGGCAGATCGAAGTGCGACCCCGGCCCGACCGATTCCGGCCAGGTCACTCCCAGCTGCTCCAGGAAGGTCACGAAGTACTGCGACCACCCCTGGGCGACGACGCTCGCCCCGAGCATGAGCTCGAGGAGCAGGTCCCAGCCGATGATCCACGCGACGAGCTCGCCGAGCGTCGCGTAGGAGAAGGTGTAGGCCGAACCGGAGACGGGAACCGTCGACGCGAACTCGGCGTAGCAGAGAGCGGCGAGGCCACAGACGATCGCACCGATGACAAACGACAGTGCGATGGACGGACCGGCGTAGTCCTTGGCGGCTCTGCCGGTCAGCGTGAAGATGCCGGCGCCGATGATGACACCGATGCCGAAGACCGTGAGGTCAAGGGCGCTGAGTGTCCTCTTCAGCTTGTGGTCGGCCTCTTCGGACGAGGCCATCGAGGCCTCGACCGACTTGGTGCGGAACACGCTCATGCTGACCTCCGAGCGGTCGGTGACGGGCGGATCATCACAAACTAGCGGGGAGCGCGACCGCCTGCGAGTCCTGCCCGGGCGTCGTTGGCCGCGCGCCGCGGGGATGCCGCGACTACCCAGTGGTACCCGCCCCGACCGGATTCCGCTCACTCGGAGGACGATCTTGCTGGAGCTGCTCAGTCGTCGGAGCGCGGCCAGATCGGGCCGGTGTCAGCGCCGCGCCGGCGACGCTTGCGGTCGTCGCTCTCGTAGACGGTCTCGCTCTCGCCGGACGGCCGCTGGATCGGGACGGCCCGCGAGTAGGAGTCGAGACGGTCCTGGATCGGGTTGTGGGTGCGGTGGACGTCGGGATATGCCGTGCCGCCACCTGGGGCGATCGGGCTCACGGGCGGTATCTGACCACCGGGCTGCCCTGTGTCGTCAGGGAACTCGTCGTCGATCTCCTCGAAGTCCTCGTCGCCGGGTGGCGGGACGATGTGGAAGATCTCGGCGCAGATGTCGCGGTAGGTCTGGTCGGGGTTGGGCACCCACTTGACCTCGCGGAGGGCCTGGTCCTGGCCCGCGCTCTCGAGGACGAACTTGCCGTAGCCGAGGAACTGGCCGGGGATGGAGCGGACATAGCTCATGTCGGTGACCTTGAGCAACGGCATCATCGCGACCTTGTGGGAGATGAGACCGTAGCGCAGCAGCAGCCGCTTGTCGGTGGCCACGAACCAGTTGTGGCTCCAGTCGAGCAGGCACCACAGGAGGCGGGCGAGCAGCACGAAGAAGAGCCACCAGAAGATGGTGCCGACGGCCTGGGTGGCCTTGGTGACGTTGGAGTCGACCCACACGGCAGCGGTGAGTCCCAGGAGCATCGTCACGACAGGCTCGGCGAGCTTGCCCCAGTGCGCACGCACCGCGGTGACGAGTCGCTCGCCCGGGAGCAGGATCGGCGCCAGTCCCGCCGGCACCTCCGTGCTCCGCATCAAGGCCATGAGCTCAGTGTGCTCGCTTCAGCGGTTGAGCAAGGAGTTGAAGAACCTGAGGATCGCGTTGAAGCCGTCGACGAGGACACCCCAGATGTTGCTGACGATGTCGGCAGCCTTGTCGGGGGACGTGAACACGGCGTAGACGAAGAACGCGAGCACGATGATCAGGATGATCTTCTTGGCCTTGGGGCCCATGGTGTGTCGCTCCTTGGAGGGAAGGTGCTGGCGCTGCCCTGACAGCCCCACGGCACAGGGGTGGGACCAGTGTGCCGTACGTGACTGGTGGGGTGCGGCACCGGCGCCCGCGTGTCGGCTTGACCTCCACGTCGCCGCTATCCTCCACGAGTGTCGCGAACGCCAGCGTATGCCGCCGAGCTGCGCGCCGCTCTGAGCCGCGCCACGCGTGGGGTCGACGGACGCGAGCTGACCCGGGCGACCGAGGCGCTCGTGTCGCGCTACCGGTCGGTCGCCCCTGCGTCGGCGCCGATCCTCGCCTCGCGGGTGCACGTCGCCGCGTATGCCGCCTACCGGATGCCGGCGACGCACGCGGCGCTCTCGCGGGTCATGGTCGACCTCGCCGACCGCGGTCTGGCGCCGCGCTCGATGCTCGACCTCGGTGGCGGCACGGGCGCGGCGGCGTGGGCGGCCGCGGGCGCCTTCGACTCGCTCGAGTCGGTCACGGTGCTCGACCAGGTGGAGGACGCCCTGGCCCTCGGCCGTGACCTCGTCGCCGACGCGACGTCGCCCGCGCTGACGGGCGCGACGTTCCGGCGCGGTGTCGCCGGCGCCTGGCCCGAGCTCGACGCCGATCTCGTGACGGTGTCGTACGTGTTGAGCGAGCTCGACGAGACCCAGCAGGACGGGCTCGTCGCCGACGCGATGCGCCGCGGCCGCGCCGTCGTCGTCGCCGAGCCGGGGACGCCCGACGGCTACGCCCGGGTGCTCCGCGTCCGATCGGCTCTGCTCGGGGCCGGCTGGACCCTGCTCGGCCCGTGTCCGCATTCGATGGAATGCCCTCTCGCACCAGGGGACTGGTGCCACTTCGCGGCTCGGGTGAGCCGGTCCGCCGAGCATCGTCGGCTCAAGGGAGCGGAGCTGTCCTACGAGGACGAGAAGTTCTCGTGGGTCGCGGCCGCCGCTCCCGGCGTGCTCGAACCTCCGACCCCAGAGGAGATCTCGGGGCGCATCCTCCGACACCCGTTGAAGCGCAAGGGACTCGTCGAGTTCCAGGTCTGCCGCCCCGACGGGACCGCGGGTCGCGAGGTCGTCTCCAAGAAGTCGGGGGAGCGCTACCGCAGGGCGCGCGACGCCGAGTGGGGCGACGTCCTTCCCTGAGGTCTTGTCGGGGTCGCCCCTCGCGTCGCCCCTCACCTCGCCGGCTGAAGTCGTGCCTGAAGTCGGGCTGAAGTGCCGCTCGCCAGTGTTGCTGTCATCAGCCAGAACGAGCGGCGGAGGCTCCGGCCGAAGCCCCGATCAAGGAGACAGAGATGAGCACCACGTCGGGCACCGCGATCACCGAGACCGCCCCCACCACCGTCCGCACCACCGCCAGCACCACGCTCACCCGCATCCGCAGCCGCCTCCTGGCGCTGCTCCTGGTCGCCGGGGCCATCGTCGGCCTCAGCGTCGCCACAGCCGCCTCGGCCTCCGCGGCCATCGCCCCTTCGACGAACTTCCACACGGAGTGCGGCGCGTCCGCAGTGACCGCCGTGGCCCCGGACATGCGCTACTACCCGAACAACGCGGTGGCGTGGTCGCCCAGGTTGTACATCTGGACGTCGTACGGGTGGCAGTCCTACCGGACCGGAGCGACGCAGGCCGCGCTCGGCGACAACCTGAACAGCAACCCGTGGACGATCACCGGCAGCTGGATGCCGACCTCGTGGACGTTCTACGGTCTGCCGCACAACGCGTACTACCAGGTGCGCATGACCTATGGCTGGATCGGTGCGAACAGCGCGGGCCTCGTCGGCAAGGACGTCTTCTTCCCCCACCAGGTCGCGCAGGGCAACTTCACCTACGCCTCCTACTCGCGTTCCACGAGCTCCTACTGCTACATCCCCTGATCTGGGAAGCGAGGGAGGTCGGCCGGTCGCCCGCACGGGCGCGGGCCGACCTCTGCGTTGTGGCCGTGACGCGACCCCGCCGGGTCTAGTCTTCCGACCAACGGGCCGCAGGGCCGGCCCTTGGCTGCGTCGTCACGTGGGGGCCGTGGTGCTGATCAGACTTCTCGGACCGACGGAGGTGCTCGGCGACGACGGGCGGTCCCTCGACGTCGGTGGCGCCAAGCAGCGAGGGGTGCTGGCCCAGCTGGCGCTGCGGGCCAACGTGGCCGTGTCCCTCGACCGGCTGGCCGAGGGTGTGTGGGGCGAGCAGGTGCCGCCGCGCTACCGCCAGAACGTGCAGGTCTACGTCTCGACCCTGAGGCGGGTGCTCGAACCCAACCGTCCCGCGCGCGCCCCGAGCTGCATCATCGGTCACCGGGAGGCCTACGAGCTCGTGGCGGCGCCCGACCAGGTCGACGTGGAGCGCTTCCGGAGGGCGGTCCGAGGCGGTCGCGAGCTGCTCGCCCAGGGCCGGCCCGAGACGGCGGCGACCCTTCTCGCCCAAGGCCTCGAAGAGTGGCGAGGCACGCCGCTCGCCGATCTGGCGGACGAGCCCTTCGCAGCCGACTGGGTGTCCGAGCTGCTCGAGGAGCGGATGGCCGCCCTCGACGACCGCATCGAGGCTGACCTGGCTCGTGGTCGGGCAGCGACGCTCGTGGCCGAGCTCCAGGGGCTCGTGCGCGAGCACCCCGACCGGGAGCGGCCGTGGCAGCACCTCATGCTCGCCCTCTACCGGTCCGGTCGTCAGGGCGAGGCGATGGAGGCATACCGGTCGGCGCGCGAGCACCTGCTCGACGAGTCGGGCATCGACCCCGGCCCCGACCTGCGCCGGCTCGCGGACCGGATCCTGAACCAGGACCCGTCCCTGATCGCCTCGGCCCCGGTGTCGTCCGAGTCGGGCACGGTCCCGGTGCCCCTCACGGCGGTTGTCGGCGGGACAGACCGGATGGCCCGAGTGCTCTCCCACCTGAACGGCGGTGACCGTCTCGTCGTCCTGACCGGGCCAGGTGGTGTGGGAAAGACCCGGTTGGCGCTCGCCGTCGCGGCCGAGCTGCAGGAAGCCCGTCGACCGCTGGCGTGGCTGCCACTCGAGCACCTGACCGACCTGCGTGAGGCGTCGGCGGCGATCGCGGCGGTGCTCGGCGTCGACGACCTGCACGCCGACGCCGCGATGCTGTCGGGCCGGGACGACGTCCTCGTCCTCGACAACCTCGAGCAGCTGCCGGGTCTCGGCGCACCCCTGCAAGTGCTGCTCGAGGCGGTCCCAACCCTCCGGGTGCTGGCCACGAGCCGGTCGCCACTGGGGGTCCTCGGTGAGGTGGTCATCGAGGTCGAGCCGCTCGACCCCGGGACGGACGGCGTCGAGCTCTTCGGGGAGCGGGCGCGGGCGCACCTGCCCTCGTTCGACGTCGAGGCGTGGCGACCCGTCATCACCCGGATCTGCGAGCGCGTGGACGGCCTCCCGCTGGCCATCGAGCTCGTGAGCGCCCGCCTCACGGTCCTAGGACCCAACGACCTGCTCGCGGAGCTCGATCCCGCCACGGGCGTGCCACGTACGTTGGGCGGCCACGGGCGACAGGACTCGCTTGAGGACCTCGTGGGCTGGAGCCTCGACCTGCTGCCCGTCCAGTCTCGGCGGTGCTTCGAGGACCTGGCGTCGCTGCCCGAGACGTTCGACCTCGAGACCGCGGTGGCCGTCGGCTCCGTTGCCGGGCTCGATGTTCCAGCAGCGCGGGCGGTCGTGGCCGAGCTCGTTCGCGCGGCCCTGTTGCGAGCCATCGAGACCGAGGCCGGGCGCCGGTTCACCATGCTCAACACGGTGCGTGCGGTGGCCCGCGCGGCGCGTGACACGGGGAGAGACCGGTCGGGGCCGGATGCGGTGGCGGATGCGGTGGCGGCCCTCTGGGTCGAGCGGGCCCGTCGCAGCGACCCGCTGGATCAGCCCGATGCGCGTACTCTCGCAGCCGCGCGGGCGGACCTTTCGACGACCCGATGGGCGCTGCAGCACCTGACGGGCAGCGGGCGGGCGGACGAGGCGGCCGAGATCCTGCTGCGCGGTCGGCGGGTCTACGCGGTGCTGGGCCTTGCCGACGAGACACTCGCCGGCCTCCTCTCGGCCCTCGACGCCGGGATCTCCCACCCGGCGCGGGCCAAGGCAATGGTCGGGGCGGGCTCTGCGGCCTACGTGACCAGCGACCCGCGGGCCGAGGAGCTGCTGGCGGCGGTCGTCGACGTGCCCGACGACGATGTCACGTGGCTTGTCATCGGGCACACCTCGCTGTGCGCCCTGCACGCGGACGGCTCCGATGCGGAGGGCGCCCTACGGCATGCACGCGAGGGCCTGGCCCGAGCCGAGGCGAGCGGCAGCCGGCCGCTGCTCCGGGTCGCGCACTCCGCCGCCGGCTGGGCCGCGCTGCGCAGCGGGCGCTACGACGATGCGCGCGACCACGCCCTGGCACAGCTCGGGCTCGCGTCCGGCGACGCGGAGACGGTGCTCGCCCTGCAGGACGTGACCCTCGTGGAGCTCTTCCGAGAGGCGACCGAGGCCGCTCTCGAGGTCGCGACCGAGGCCCTCCGCCTCAGTCTGCGCCTCGGACCGTCGTTCCCGCTCGCACAGTCCCAGCAGCAGCTCGGTTTCGCCCTCCTCCAGGCAGGAGACGCGTTCGGCGCCGCGGAGGTGCTGCTCGCGGGTCTGCGGACCGCACCGTCGCACCACGACTCGGGCTTCCTGCTCGAGAGTGTCGCGGCCATCGGGCTGGCGGCCTGCATAGCCGGCCAGGACCAGCCCGGGCGGAGGCTTCTCCAGCGCTCGGCAGCCTTGGCGCAGAAGCACTTCGGCGTCGACTGTGCCCTGAGTGACCCCCTGCTGTCGACGGCGGAACGACACGAGGTCACGGCCACCTTGGAGCGCGGGGCGCTCCCGGCGCCGGGTGGCGTCCCCGAACTGGTCGAGCAGGCGATCGAGTTCGCAGCCGGATTCGGGCGCCGGGGCGCCGATGCCGGCATTAGCGCGACCCCGCCACAACGCGACTGAGCCCTGTCGTCACACGATGCCCAACGGCATACGCCGGGGGTGTCGGGTCAGACGACGCCGTAGAGGCGGTCGCCAGCGTCGCCGAGCCCGGGCACGATGTAGCCCTTCTCGTTGAGCTTCTCGTCGATGGTGCCGAGCACGACCTTGACGGGGATGTCGCTGTCGGCGAGCTCGTCCTCGAGGTGCTGGATGCCCTCGGGCGCGGCGAGCAGGCAGACTGCGGTGATGTCGCGGGCGCCCTTGGCCGTGAGGTAGTCGATCGCCATGACGAGCGTGCCGCCGGTGGCGAGCATCGGGTCGAGGATGAACACCTGTCGGCCGTTGAGGTCGTCGGGCAGGCGGTTCGCGTAGGTCGAGACCTCGAGCGTCTCCTCGTTGCGGATCATCCCGAGGAATCCGACCTCGGCGCTCGGGAGCAGCTTGACCATGCCGTCGAGCATGCCGAGCCCCGCGCGCAGGATCGGGACGATGATCGGCTTGGGGTTGGAGAGCTTGATGCCGGTGGTCGGCGCGACCGGCGTCTCGATCTCGAACGGCTCGACACGGACGTCGCGCGTGGCCTCGTAGGCGAGCAGGGTGACGAGCTCCTCGGCGAGGCGCCGGAAGGTCGGGCTGTCGGTCCGCTTGTCGCGCAGGTAGGTCAGCTTGTGGGCGATGAGCGGGTGGTCTGCGACATGGACGTCCATGGGTGGAAACTTATCGCGTGGCGAAGAGATCCGAGACCCCCGACAAGAGCTCCGTCCCGGCCCCGGAGACGTATGCGGCCTGGGTCGGCCAGGCGCTCGACCTCGCAGCGGCGACCGTCGGCTCGCAGGACGTCCCCGTCGGCGCCCTCGTCGTCGGCCCCGAGGGCGGAGTCATGGGGCGCGGGCGGAACATCCGTGAGGAGCGGGGTGACCCGACGGGCCATGCCGAGGTCGTCGCGCTGCGTGAGGCGGCGCAATCGCTCGGCTCCTGGCGACTTGACGGCTGCACGCTCGTCGTGACGCTGGAGCCGTGCGTCATGTGCGCCGGTGCGGCGATGGCGGCGCGGGTCGAGCGGGTCGTCTTCGGCGCCTGGGACCCCAAGGCGGGGGCGTGCGGATCGGTCTGGGACCTGACGCGGGACCCGCTCGCGACGCACGTCGTGGACGTCGTCGGGGGCGTCCGAGCGGAGGAGTCGGCGGCCCTGCTCGTCGATTTCTTCGAGGGCCGGAGGCTCGGGTAAGGTCTCTCCCGGTGGCGTGTCCGAGCGGCCTAAGGAGCACGCCTCGAAAGCGTGTGTGGGGGTAACTCCACCGTGGGTTCAAATCCCACCGCCACCGCCAGTCACCTGCAGAAACGCCGGTTCGAGCCTCAGGGCCCGGACCGGCGTTTCTCGTGGTGGTCTCAGTTGTGGTCTCATTCGGGGTCCGCCGGGCTCTCGAGCCCCGGCCACAGGAGCTCGTCGACCTGGCGTGCGACGTCGTCCCGGATCGGTGCGACAACGTGGGCGTAGCGCTGGGCCATGGCGGGGTTGGACCAGCCCATGATGCTCATCATCGTGGTTTGGCTCACCCCGAGCATGAGCAGCACGGTCGCTGCGGTGTGGCGAGCGTCGTGAAGTCGTCCATCACGGATGCCTGCCCGCTGGAGCAGGACCTTCCAGTGAGACCAGTCGGTGCGGGGGTTGATGGGGTCGCCCGTCTCGGTGGTGAACACCCACCCGCCCTCATGCCATGCGTTGCCGGCGCGGACGTGCTCTCCCTGTTGGACGTGCAAGTGGTGCTGGAGAAGGGTGACGAGCTGCGGTGGTAGACCGACCTGCCGGTTGCCGGCGCGGGACTTCGTCGTGTCTGTCTCCGGGTTGATGCGGACACGCTCTGGGCAGTGGCCGGCCTGCGCCTTGCCGCACGTGCCCCCGCAGCAGTGGGCGTACTTGGGGCGCAGGAGTGAGCGGCGAGCGGTCAGGACCCCGTTGTCGAGGTCGATGTCGGTCCACTTGAGGCCAAGTACCTCGCCCTGGCGCAGGCCAAGGGCGAGGGCCATGACCCAGCGGACGCCGTTGCGTGACTCAGCGGCCGCGACGAACAGTCTGCGGATCTCATCAACGGTGAACGGCTCGATGTCGGGTGGGACGACCCGGGGTGCTCGGGCGATGGTGGCCGGATTCCGAGGTAGGTGGCCACGGCGGACGGCTTCATTGAGCGCGGTTCGGATGGTGCGGTGAACCTGGTGGACGGTTGCGGGCTTCGTCTCGGCGCTGAACTTGGTGGGCTGGGTCAGGATCCGGCGATAGAGGGACTCGAGGTGTTCGGGCTCGAGGAGCTCGAGACGGTGTGCGCCTATCCCGGGGATGAGGTGGTGACGTACGGCGACGCGGTACGCCGACAGCGTCGTGGCTTTGACGTGCCCGGTCACGACGTTGTCGAGCCAGTGCGTGAGCCAACTTTCAACGGTCCAGCGGGTGCCGGGTGTCGGAACCGTGCGCTGCTCACGGTGCTTCTCGAGCCTACGCACCTTCTCGGTCACGCCAGCCTTCGTCGCGGACCGGACGTGGCGACGGTCAGGTCTTCCGTCGTCGCGAATGCCGACGGTCACACGTCCATGCCATGATCCGTCGCTGCCCTTGTAGATAGACGAGCGGCCATTTGGTTGTCGTGACATTGACGAGGTCATCGTCAATGTCATCCGATGCCGGAGTCGCCACTGTCGCCGGGCGAAGAAGCAAGCGCGCGAAGGCGGGCCACGAAGTCGTCGAGGGCGTCGCACGGGATTCGACGCAGGCGACCGATGGCGATGGACTCGATGTCGCCGCTGCGCACGAGCGCGTAGACAAGGGTGCGCCCGACGCCGAGCCGCTCTGCGGCTTCTTCCACCGTGTAGACGATGCGCTCCGTCTGAACGGACATGGTGACTCCTGAACGTTGGCGTGCTGATAGAACCAAGACCGACCCGAGCGGGGCACCACGCGTTTCGTGTGGATCCTGATCTATGTGACGCGCCATCCCGACCATCGGTTGATGAGCGGGCCCGGCTCTGGCCAGGAGAGGGTGCCTCTCTGCTCAACACAGCCCGCGGATGGAGCAGCAGAAAGCGTTGTCGTCCGCATGCGTCGCCTCCCACTCGCGACGAAGTAGCCAGCTGCACATTGCGTGTGCTTCGATGCTGCCGCAGGGATTCATCAAACAGTTGGAGAACCCAAGGCATGGCACAGCGAATTCAGACGATTCTGGACGATGACATCGACGGTGGCCCCGCCGATTCCACGATTCAGTTCAGCTATCAAGGCACTCAGTACGAGATCGACCTCTCCAAGGAGAACGAGCAGAGGTTGATCGCAGCGCTCGAGCCCTTCACGAGCAGAGCCCGCAGGATCGGCGGCGGCCGCCGATCCTCGACCAAGGCGCCTGCCGGGAAGACGGACAAGAACCAGCTCCAGGCTATGCGCGACTGGGCACGCTCCAACGGCCTCAAAGTCTCTGATCGGGGCCGGGTCAGCCAAGAAGTGCAGGACGCATACAACGCCTCACGCTGAGACCAGCGACGATGGTCGCCCGCCCCGGCAAGGCGGGCGACCTTCGCGTTCGTCGTGCTTTCAGTGTTTCTCGCTCCCGAGGGATTGGTCCGTGCAGCGGGCCCGCTGTCGCACGTAACACGCAAGGGCCCAGACCCGACTGGTGCGCATAGACCGCCAAGGCGGAGTTGCRTGGTCGGAGGTTGAGCCACCCCTCGGACTCAGGCGTCAGGCAGCGTGGGAGGGATGGCGCGACTTGGACGACCTCACTTCACACGTGAGCAACCAGACCGCCGACTGTAACTCCGCGGCCTCTGCGAAGTGGTCCACAACCAATCTTCCCCGAGCTGAGGAGTCCCTTCGCGGCGGAAGGACGCAGGCGAGTGGGCTGTTGTCAGCGCGGGTCGTCCGGCGAGGACTTCGCCGACTCATTATCGCTCACCACGGCTAGCCTTTGCGCGTGACAGTCGAGGCGTACTTGARGGGGACCGGAGTCGGTGCCTATCCGAACTTTCTCGTGCCCGACCTCACGGGTGGATACGGATCGCCGGTCGAGGTCGTGATCCTCCTTGAGTCTCCTCATGTCGACGAGCTGCACGCGAAGCACCCCCTCGCCGGACGCGCTGGAAGGGACGCCCTCGCCTTCTTGGCGGGGACCGACTCGGACAGATCTCTCGGACAGGAAGTTGCCCACCGACAGAAGGGCGGCGACTTTCGTGTGGCAATCGTCAACGTCAGCCAGGCTCCACTGCAGCGCCAAGCCATCACGACGGCAACTCCGCTGGATGACAAGCAATGGATTCAAGTCGAGGGTCTACGCCGATCGCGTGCAAGGGAGATTTGGAAGCTGAGAGCGCCTCGAAGGCAGCTGGCTGAGCACCTCCTTCAGGACCTCGAGCGCCGCATCGCTTTGATGGCCATCGGCCCTGCGACGACGGTGGCGGCAGCGGGGAGGTTCGCCCAGATGTTCTGGCGTTCGCTCCCGTCAGCGCCGGTGTGCGCGCTGCTCGAATTGCCGCATCCGGCCCGTCGGCAGTGGGCACGAGCCACCGGAAATGATGCTGACCGTCTCGGGCTACTCAGCGAGCGTTTTCACGTCGCCTCAGCGGCGCTCGCCGAGTGATCAGCAGCTCGACCCGGCGAGGGGACGCCCGATCGCGACTCTTGGCTGATCACGACACGCCGCTACGTTATGGGCCGACCGGCACGCGGCGGTATGACACAGCCGGGTTGCCAGCCTCAACTTTGCGGAACCGACACGTTGGCAACAGAGACGACCATGAACGTCGAATATGGGGGACTGCTTAGGCCAAGATTTGTGCATGAACGACGAGGAGTACGAAACACTGCTTCAGACCCTCAGGCTGCGGACGCGCGGGAGCGGGCGGGCTGACCTCGACGGACTGCTGATGGATTCGCGAGTGGCCGAGGCGAGGGGCCCTCGAGAGGCCGTTATCGGGTACCTGACGGGACTCCGAGATGAGATGTCTCTTGGGGGCGAGGAGGTCATCCGCGAGTCGATGCGACGCCTACGTGGCATCCCGACAGAGTCGGGGTTGCCGATCGAGGGCATCGTGGTGGATGTCACGGAGCAGGACCGAGCCGCATTCGGCATTGACGAAATCGACCTGGTGGGAAGTCCGGAGCTCGATCGAGCAGTGCGTGAGATCGACGACCTGATTAGAGAACTGCGGGAGGACGACGCAAGATGAGCCTTACCCTTGAGGGCGTGATCGCGAAGGTGAACGAGATCTTTGCGACGTACGACTCATCCTCGAGCGTGGTCAGCCTAGTCGGGGAGGATTGGAAAGCCGGCAAGGTTTACGAGGCGTGGATTATGACTTTGTTGCTTGACCGCCTTGAGAACATCGAAGGTTTCGCGGCGACGCTGGTAGGGGGCACGAAGGTACATCTCAAGTCCTCGCCTGGGCCAATCAACGGCAGCTATCCGCACTTCAAGCTGGTCCGACGCGGCGGGCCTCAACTCGATGTCTGGACCGACGTTGAGTTCGCAACCTTGAGTTACTCGATATCTGGGAAGTCGGGTAAGCCAGGGCAAGCCCATAGACACGAGCTGGACATAGTAGTGGTGCATGATGGCGTATCGGGCTATCCGGGCCACCAAGACATAGTCCTCGGCGTAGAATGCAAGAACACGGGCTTTCAGAAGCAGATGGCTAGGGCGGCGCTCGGGGTGCGACGGGAACTCAGCCTTCTTAGTTCGAATCAGCCAACGCCATTTACATCTTGGCCAGCGGGAGTGGTACCGGCGGATCCTCCTTCCGTTCTCCTGGTGTACTCGACGGACTCCAACGTTGATGGCTACAACGAAGCTGGGTCCATCTTCGGTGTGAAGTTTCTCTACGAGCCGATGCCTTAAGGCTTCGTCTGCCCTGCAGGCCATGTGACTCTTGCCGATTGATCCCGCGGTAACGCCGGCGGCGGAAGGACACAAGTCCTGAACGACTTAGTGGCTCTGAGGTCGATTCTCTAAGACGGTTGACTGTCAGGCTGAAGTCCACGAACTTAAAGGCGAAATAGCCAGCGCAACAGCCGGGCTGGTAGGGGCCACTCGCCGGCTCTGTAGCTTTCGGAGAGATAGCGCGCGGTACGACGCGCGTTCCAAAGGATGGCGACTAGCAAGCCGACACCTGTGAGCCATGCCCCTGAGAGTGCGACGTATTCTGCCTTGACGTCGCCGTCGGCCCCCCACGACTGGAACACGGCGCCGGTGCTTAACAGGATGAATACCGCGATCCAGAGGGTCAAGGCGGCGCCAGCTACAAAGGTCAGCCACCCTGAGAACGGATCGCGCGTCGTTGCCGCCAGGACCTTACGAGCGTAGCCCAGCATGGCACCCACACCTAGGACGGCGGGTCCACCCAGCAGTGCCGCCGTCGTCGCGGCTTCGGTCGGAGTCAACTTTTTGGCGGCAAATCGGCCTTCGGGAAGTCGTCGCCGAGAACGACAGCCCAAGGATGCGCATCGTCATCCGTGATGGTGCGTACCGCTACACCTGCTCTCTCTGCGTAAGAGATGAGGGCGTCGCGGCGGTCCTCCGACGCCAGCGAGACCTTGGTGCCGTTGAGTCCATCGACGGTTTCGCGGCCCAACTGATGGGCTGCCCTCATCGACCACGTGAGGGTGAGGACGTCCGCGTCGTCGCTGTAGGTGGCGAGCAAGGTCGAGCGCATGCTGCGGGCTTGGGGCGGCGTGACTCGAAGAAGGGCTTGGATCTCGAAGTCCTCAATCACTCTGCCAAGCTGGCGGCTGATTTCGATCAGGATCGCAGAACGCTCAGACACGAGGCTTGTTGGGACAGGGCCAGATTCGACGGTTCTTGAGTACGCGTTCTTGGCCATGGCGGTGAGGTAGGCGTCCACGAGTGTTTTACTCTCCGAGCGCGCCCCTAAACGGCGCGCAACTACCGTCTCGAGGCGACTTAACTCGTCTTTCGTCAACCCCGACATGGCCGAGAGCCTAGCGTCGTCGGCGTCATATGCGCGGTGAATCACCAAGCCGTGATGCGGCCATCGCAGAGTGGGACGAGCGTTCTAGCAGTTCCACGACAGCAGGGATACTTGAATAGCGGCTGCGCTACCTCGCTTCCGCGTCTGTCCTGAGCCAGCCGGTTCCCCCCTTCCCACCCGTGCGCGCGCGCTGGATGGCAGTCTCACCCGGCATCCAGTGCTCGAAGGTGCTGCACGAGGCGGCGCGAGTTCGGGACGTACCACGAAGCCGAGGGACAGATGGACGCCTCGCGGCGGAGTGACGCACCGCGCTCATCCTTTCGCCAGCCGCTACGTCGCTTGTCATCTGACGGGCGGCCGGCTGAAAGCGATTCATGAGCCTAAGCCGACCGAGGCACACCCACATCAGTCTCATCCTCACCTGACCGCGATCGATGGGATAGAACTTGGAGGTCGACCAGTTAGGGGGTAAGCGTGGACCCAGCCGAAGGCGAACGGCGAGCCGCCATCGGCTTCGCCGGGCAGTACGGTCTCGCGGCCACGATCGTCTACGACCACCTCTCCACACTTGAGTGGATCCACGTGGCTGATCCGGACGTCGGCATCGCAGACGACTTCCAGTTCAAGGCGGGGTCAGCCCGTCACGCGCTGCAGGTGAAGTGGGCGCAGTACCCCGAGTCCTTCACCTGGAGCGCACTGACAGGCAGGACCGCATCACAGGATGCACTGCTTGCCCGACTGGCCGGGGCGTGGGCGGCGATCCGAACGACGTGGGACGGGCCGCTGGTCGTCCACTTGTGCACCAACGGCCAGCCGTCGGTAGGCCCGCCGGCTGCGGCCTCCGTACTCGCGTCCGCCACAGTCAACGGGCCGAAGCATTTGGCGGCATTCTTAGCGCGGTCATTCAAGCCCGCCCAGCGGGCCATCCGGGACAACCTCATGGACATGGACGCCCTCCGTTCGCTGGGCGTCTTCGCCGAGTGGGAGCCGGTCTGGACCGAGTTGCAGCGCGTCTCCAGCCTCGGTGACGATGATTTCCTCCGCTTCGTCGAGGATCTCGAGTTCGACTTCGGAATCAGGGCGCTCGACGACGTCTCATCGAGCCTCGAGGGAGCGGTCGATCTGCAGGTGCGGAACGACCTACGCATCCTGGCCGGGGAGCTCCAAGCATGCGTCGCCGACCCGGCCAGGCCGCGGCGCCTCGACCGAGCCGAGTTGCTCCATCGTTTGGGTTGGGAAACACGCCTCCGCTACAAGAACCGACACGAGTTCCCGGTCCCTGGCACCTACACACCGAACCACGCCGCAACCAGAGCACTACGCGAGGCGCTCACCACCCTCGACGGCGGGTACCTGGCGCTCGTGGGTCCGGCGGGATCGGGAAAATCGACCCTGCTTTCGGACCTCGCGATAGACGGGCGGGTGGTTCGCTACTACGCCTTCGTCCCGGACTCGCCCAACCCACTTAGTCACCGAGGGGAGGCGGAGTCGTTTCTCAACGACCTATCCCTCGCCCTGGAGGAGACCGGCATTTTCCGCAGCGGCCAACCGTCGGGCCTTCCCGGGCTTCGGTTCTGCGTCGGGCAACAGCTCGCCCGGGCGCAGGAGGCGTGGAGTGCGCGCGGCGAGAGGACCGTTATCGTCATCGACGGCCTCGACCATATCCCCCGAGAGCAGAACCCGAGCCGGTCCATGCTCGAGGAACTCCCCGCGCCGGCCGGCCTCGGCGACGGCGTGTTCATCATTCTCGGCACTCAAACCACGTCCGTCGTCTCGCCTGACATTCGCAATGCGTTGAGCCAGCCGGGGCGCACCGTCATCCTGCCGCCACTAGCAGACCACGAGGTGCGAGACCTCGCGCATCAGGCAGGGCTAGGGGAGTGGCTGTGGCCCGGCCAGATCGACACATTCGTCGAGGTCACCGAGGGACATCCACTCGCCGCCACCTATCTGCTCAGCGAGCTCAGCGGCTCAGCGGCGTGCGCTCCAGACGAGGACCAGCGGCGCGTCCACGCGGATCGCATCTTGGCAGATGCGTCGAACTACGGCGGTGACGTCGAGCTGCGCTACCGCGGCTACTTTCAGGCGGTCCGAACGGACGCCGAGGTCGTTAGTCTCCTCGCCAGCGTCGCCCGCCTGCGCACGTCGCTCAATCTACGCTGGCTGTCCTCCTGGGCATCCGCCGACATCGTCACCCGATTCGTGACAGATGCAAGGACGTTCTTTCGTGTCGAGGGCGACGAGTGGCAGTTCGTACACAACAGCTTTCGCCGCTTCCTCGCCGATGAGACCGCCCGAATCGACGGCGCCGTCAGCGAGAGCCGCGACCGTGACCTCCATCTCGACCTGGCAGATCGCTGTGCCAACTCGGGCGACGCCTGGCCCACCTACCGCGACGAGGAGATAGCACACCGCTACCTGGCTGGAGACGACCATCGGGTGCTCACGTTGGCCACCCCCGCAGCCATGCGTGCCAGCCTCCGCGCTCTCCAGGCCTCGCCCGTGATCCAGGACCACACCGGCCTTGGCCTCCGAGCCGCCGCGAGATCCGGCGACGACATCGCCTTCGTGAGACTCGCGCTGTTCACTGCCGAGCTGGCTCAACGAGAACAGGCGTTCCGACCCGAGCAGCTGGCCACAGCACTCGCGGGTCTGACCCCAGCCACGACCGCAATCGACTACGTCGTCCGAGGCTCCAGAGTCCGTATCGCGGCGAACACCGCAGCCGCGATCGCCGCCTCTTGGGCAGTACACGGTCACAACGCAGCCGCAGCTGCGATCCTCAACGCCTTAGGCGGGGTGACCGCTCTCACCGAGTCACGCGTTAGTCGCAGCGGCGAGGCGGACGGCGTGGCTGACTGGGCCATCGCAACCTTCCACGTCTCCGGCCTGGACACCGTCCTCACCCATCTGGAGCGCCACCTCCCCTTCCCGGAGTCGGAACCACCGGCACGCCAAGGAAACCCAGACGACGCGGATGAGGCGCGGGACTGGCGCCTCGAACGTGAGCATGAGGAGCGGCGACACCAACGCCTCGAGGTCCTAACAGCGTGCTTCGACGAACTCCTCGATACCCGCGACTTCGCCAATCTTGATGGCATCAGYGAAAGGATCGACGCCGAAGGTGACGTCGGCTGGCGTGCGCGGGCTCGACTCATGCGCGCACTTACCGCCGCGGAGGACGGAGACGCGGACGAGACCGTCGCGCAGATCAGGCAGATGGTAGCGCTTGAAGGACGGCACCAGTCGGAGGATCAGGACGGTGATGCACGACTACCTCTTGGATTCCGGATGCGGGCCGCAGTGACTCTGCTCTCCCTCGGCCTCCACGACAGTCAGACGTTCCGAGCATTGATCGGCGACGACCAACAACCGACCATCGACGATCCCGGCCACGAACCGGAGTCGTCGTACAGGCAAGTACTGGATTTCGAAACAGTCCGCCACTACCTCGCGCTTGTTACCCCGGGAACTGCGCCAGAGCGACCCTTAGATGCCTTGGCCGACGGCTCGGAGACGGCCAAGGCGACGGGCCCGGCGGCTGGCGCGCGCCGACATGACCCCGCACGACAGCGCTTCCGGGGTGGGGTTCTTGCCGTCGCTCGCCTCCGAGCCGAATCTATCGCGGCGCGTGAGGGAGTGGTTGACCCGCCAAGGGTGGCCGGCCGAGTTGCTGAGATTCTCCAAGTCATAGAAGTACCCCGGCAGACAACGAACGACTGGCACGGGTGGTACCGCGTTCGAGAAGCCTTCCCGAGCCTGATGACCGACATCATCCACCTCGCCCACCGCGTCGGCGGATCCGCAGAGCTCTCACGTCTGACGGGCATCCTGGACAGAACTTGGAATGGAGAGCGGGCAGGCTATTGGTCGGTGGAGTTCCGTCATGCGGCACTCGAACAGCTCGCAGCCCTGGACCGATCCTCGCACGGCTGGATCCAGCGCAAGCTCGACGACATCGGCGCGCTGATTATCGAGCGGTCCTACGATCCGCAGTCGCAGGTCGAGGCTTGGCTGAAGCACGCCGAAATCCGTTCAATGCTGGACCAACGGGCTCAAGCGCTCGAGGCGGTCGCAGCCGCGGTCGATGCGTCGCTGGGGCTCGGAATGACCGACGACGACGAGCAGCTCGCCCATTGGGTGGGCTGGCTCACGACCGCAAGGAACTGCACCGCGATCTCGGAATCCGAGTACCTCGCCTCCATCGACCGCTTCGCCACTAGACTGCCGGGCGCCTCGCGGACCGACGAGAGCGCGGCGACAACGGCCGCCGGTCGACTTGTACGGGAGTGCTGGCAGGTATCGCCGATGCATGCCTACCGCGTCGGCATCGCGCTGTCCGACGTCGGCGCGCTTCCAGAAATCGATCTCATGACCAGCGCCCTTCTGGGTTGTCTGGATGCCGAAGATACGTCTGCCAGCCAGCTCGCGACGCTCGTCGCAACCCAGATGCTATTGCCTGTTGCCGGACGCGATCGCGATCGCGTCATCGAACGGCTCCGAGCACTTGCCACGGATGCAGACCGCGACACAATCGACCAGTCGATGCAGATCTGGGGGCTTGTCGAAGAGACAGAGGCAAGCGCCACGACAGCTGTGCAGGACGAGACGGACTACTCATCGGGAGCCTCCCCCGACCGGGCGAGCCCACGGGTAGCTGGCGAAGCATCGGACCCGGAGACACCCGCCACGGCTGGGGCCCTTCTCGCACTCCTGCGGAGGCTTCCCGACGGCTCCGAGATGCTAGAGAGCTGGTGGGTCAGGGTCGCGAACAAGTTGTTCCTTGACCCCATCCCACTCAACGTCGCACGAGTGCTCGTCCAACAGTTGGATCGCCTGCATGCACCCGAGGACGCGTTGGGCCAGGCGTGCAGTGCCCTCGCGGCCGCTGGAGACCCCCAGGCAGCCCGTCAGTCCCTCGAGATGCGCTTGAGCACCCTTCCTAGCAGCGGTTGGTTCCGCCAATACGACGGGGGCACTCGGCAGAAGCTGTTCGCTGGCGCGCTGCGCGGACGTGTGCCAGCCATTGTCCGATTGGCGCTCTCAGACCTCGCCGAAACCCTCGCCGGTGGCATCTTCTCCTGGGGGCGGATGGCAGTCGACGGCCGACAGATCCTCGAATTGGTGGCCGGCCCCTCGGCCGTCGGCGCCGCCTGGCCCGATATCGATGACTACCTCGAAATCTTCGCCCCCGGAAACCCGTCGTTTCAGAAAGCACGCCTGGGGCTCCGCATGGACGCCGTCGCGGACACCAGTGCAGCGGCGCTCGCGGCGATGGTCGGCGATTATCTGGGTCACCCCGCGAAGGCACCGGAGGAAGGAGCACGTCGGGCCCTCGTGCGACTCCTGACGAGCGGATCGCCCGAAGCCGAGTCCCGGGCGGCTGTCCTCGCCGCCCTTGAGGACGCATTAGACCGTGGCGGATGGGCAGCTGAGTCCGCCCTGTCGGTACTGGTACTTTCGGCGGTGGACCAACCGCCGCCTACCCTCATCGCCGCGGTGGAGAGGGCGACCGCCGGAGACGATCAGATACTGCGCGATGTCGCTCGTCGAATATGCCTTCAGTGGGGCCGGCCAGCGGCGAGAGCAGTGAGGCGTGATCTCTCACCCCTATATGTACTGGAGCTGCCCACGCTCCAGATGCATCAACCCCCGGAGATCGACGCCGAGGGCATCCCCTTCGTCGACCTCAACGACCCCCAGCAGGTCGTCGCACCCTTCAACAATCTAATGGAGGTGCTGGCCGACGTAGCGGAACTATCACAGCCCGCGGTCATGTACCGGGCCTCACAGCTCGCGCTAACGCCGACAGGCGATCCCTGGACCGACGGCGGACACCGCGCGATGGCCGACCGGTTGAAGCGCCGCGGGCAGATGCACACTTACCGGCCTTGGGCCTACCTGGTCGGCAGACGCGCAGCCGGTAAGGTGCTCGCCGAGCTCACGGACGCGGCCTTGGTGCGTGACCCCTATCCGTCGTTCACGTTCGACCTGTTGGCTCCGGAGCTCCTACTGGTCGAGCCTGGCCCACTTTCTGATTCGGTTCCCCAACCGTGGCGTCCCGCGACGGTCTCGTCGTACGACAACCGTGGTTGGTGTGAGGAAGCCCAGCAGGCCCTGGAGCACTATCGCGCCAGCCTGACCTCCGCACCTGACTTCGTGCTCGGAGAACACTCGGACTGGGGAAGTCTTGAGTGGGGGCTCCCGCGAGAGGAGCGGAAGATGGATCCCATCCATGTGCGCGGAACCAATGCCTTCGGACTGCCAGTTCGTGCGCCGTCTGTTGAAAGCGGTGGAAGTGCCTACTGGTATCCAGGCCGGGCCGCCACAACATGGCGCCACAATGAGCTCATCGTCCGGGGATTCGAGATGTTCAACAACTCCCCATTCCTTAGGTGGCTCGCCTTTCACCCGGGTGCAGCGGAAGCCCTTGGCTGGGCACCAATCGAAGGGCAGCGATTTGCATGGCGAGGTTCAGACGGTAACTGGCGGGCTCGCACGGACTACTCGGTGCGCGGACTGCTCAGCCACGGTCCCCCTGCACACAGCTATGTCGCTGAAGTCTGGCGTGTGGTCCTGAGCCAGTTCGGTCGTGAAGAAGTTGAGCGTAGGTTCGGCCCGCTGGCCCGCCGACTCACCGTGACTCGTATTCAGCCCGCAAGCCGGAGAGAGGGGACGTCCGAGCAGCGAACGACCGCTCACGGCGACATCTAAGTTTCGGCCAAACCGCGGAAAGGTGACCGGCGCGCGACGCGGACGCATTCGATGCGCGCACGAGCTTCTTCGCCGGCGTCATTCTGGGCGGAAGGGGCGCCCTGAGTGGGCGGTAGGGGACAGGTTCCGGGCACCCTTCCAGTGGGACAGGGGTAGCGCACGCGACCCGCCTCGGCTTCTGCTAGATGCCGATCCGCGCTGATTCCAGTTGAGCCTGGATTGGTTGGGAAAGCGCGTGCGGCAGTTCCCTCGCGGCGCGGACTGCTAATCCTTCTGCGTGCCAGACGGCGCCGAAGAGTGCCGGTACGTCGGCGCGTGTGGCGGCGATCATGCGTCCCGCACGCTTGGCGGTCAGGGTCTCCGGGCGCCCCGCGGCGTGTCGTGCGTGGATGAACAGGACGCCGGAGTCGAGCAGGCGCGAGGCCCACGGTGCTGCTAGGGACGCGATCCATGCCGCGGCGTTCGCGCCACGCAAGAGCGCCTGGTATCTCGCCTCGTCGTCGGGCTGAGATCGACCAGGGAGCTGCGTGACGGTCGTAAGCGTTGTGTACAGGCGGCGTGCCGCCTCGACGTAGGAAGAAGTGGGTGGCATGCCGGTGGAGGTCTGCGACCAGGCGTCCGCGCCCAACTGAAGTGCGGCTGCCGTGGATCGCAGCAGGCGATGGACGTCGTCCGTGCTGTCTCCGGCACCACCCCGGACCATGACCGAGTCGAGGGCCGCGTAGATGTGAATGGCCTGCCGATTGATGTCTTTGAAGACCTCAACGCTCGGTAGCCCCTCGCGGAGCTCGTCGCGGGCAGCGATGGCCCATAGGTGGAGTGATCTTTCGAGGTCCGAGACCGGCGACTCGGGTGAGTGCTCGGAGGGCGGGATGGTCGGGTTCTGCAGACCGAGCATCGGTGGCGGCGTATGCGCGACCTGTGCGAGTTGTCTCGTTGCGAACCGCGCCAGCGCGAGTGGACGGTCCGCGACCTCGGGGTCGCACCGGGAGAGGGTGTGCGTGGCTGCGGCGGCAGTCAGGGCGAGGCATTTTTGGGTCATCGTGGTAGCCGAGTCCGCGGACAGTTCCGGGGTACCCGGATCAAGCCGGTTCGTAACGAGCAGGTCGCCCAAGGCGCCCAGCGTGTAGGCGAGCTTCGCCATGGGGTGCCTCTCATCGGTGCTCGCGGGATACACGTCGGTGCGGACTGCGAGCTCGGTGCGGGGGATGCGGTAGCCGTTGCCCGTAGGCGCCGCGAGCAGGGTGCCGGCGCAGATGCGCTCTCTGACGGCATCGGGGTGGGTCCCGAGTAGTCGCGCGGCTTCTTTGGTGGAGAAGTCTGCTTGGTCATCGGCTGGGCGGAGCGGGTGTGGGTAGTCGATGAAGATCCGGTAGATGGCTTCTGCGTGCGGGTCGCTCATCGGCCATCCTGTTCTGGCCCGGACGAGTTCATGCAGCACCCGGTAAACGGTCTGGTCGAGGGACTCCCACAGCGAGATGTCGACCTGGGCGAGGGATGTCTGCAGTTGGGCGAGGGCCGTGTCGGCGCGGTCCAGCAGGTCGGTGGCGCTGGTGGACATCAAGCGCCGCCTTCGTGGGCGCCGTGGCCGCCGTTGAGGGCGGTTTCGAGTGCGGACGCGTTGGCCGTGAGGTCTGCGACGTGGGCACGCCAGAAGGAGAAGTCGCTGGGCGCCGCTTGGGGCTGCACCCGGTCGAGGGCTGTCAGGGCAGCGACGAGATGGTGGTGCAGTCCCACCTTGTCGATGCCCAGTGGCTCGGGCATGGGGTCCAGCCCGGATGCGACCAAGCGAATCGTGCCGGCCAGGGCGGCCCAGGGATCGAGGAGGTTGCCTCCTGCCTTGTCCTCGGCCAGGTCTGCGGCGCAGAGTAGTTCGGCGGCTGCGTCTTGTAGCGCTGTTGATGACGGCATGGCGCGTTCGAGGCTCCTCGGTCAGGTGAGGCTGGGAGTGGACGTTTCCCGCTGCATCGCAGGGTGTGTGGCTGCGCTCCTGTGCAGTGCGTCGGTGAGAGCGGCCGTATAAGTGCCGCGGGGGTTCCGGCCGTGACGAGTCATTTCGGCATCGGACTCGCGGAGGAGCTGGGTGCGTTCGGCGGGCGCGAGGTAGGCAGCGAGCCCTGTCACGATCTCGACGGCCTCGCTGGTGGCGTGGCCGGCTCGGTCCAGCAGCACCTGTACGAGCTCCCGGCCGGGTACGACCGTGCGAGGCACCTCGGGATCCTGAGCTCGGGAGGGGTCCGCGAGCAGGTCGGGCAGCCCGGCCGGTCCATTGGCGGCCAGCCAATCCGCTGGGTCTGAGCCGGACGGCATACGGGTCAGAAGGACGGGGAGACGTTGCTCGAGGCAGGCGGTGATGAGCCAGCGGGAGGCGCCTTGCCTGCCGGCCTCGTCGCCGTCGAAGGCGATCCGCGGCGGTCGGCGTGTCATCGACAGCACAACGCGGGCCTGCGCCGACGAGACGGAAACGCCGTTCGTCGAGCACACGGCAAGCCGGGAGGTCGTATGTGTTGCGGCAGCGCTCGCGGCGACGGCGAGGGCGTCGAGCGCTCCCTCGACGACGAGGACCTGCGCGTCGGGATCGAGGTGGTGATGGCTCGGCCGGTAGAGGATCTGGGACTTGTCGAAGACGGGCGTGCGTGTGGGGTTGCGGTACCTCGGCGCGGCGGGGTGGCCGCTGATGTCGCGTCCGATGAAGCCGTGGATCGCGCCTCGCTCGCTGGTGACCGGGAGGATGAGCCGGTTGCGGTAGGTGTCGATGAGCCGGCCGCCGCGGGTGCGCATGGACAAGTCCAGGGCGACGAGCTCGTCGTCCTGCACCCCGAGCCTGCGGAGGTGGTCGGTCAGGGTGGCCCATCCGTGGGTGGCGTGACCCACGAATCGCTGCGCGGGGAAGTCGCTCGACATCGCCGTGAGGTCGATGCCGCGTCGGTGCCGCAGGTAGTGGGTGGCGAAGCTGACGCCCACGGGTGTGGCGAAGTGGTCCCAGGCGAGTTGGTTGATGGCGAAGGCACGGCTGGTCGTGATGTCCGCCGCCGGTGGCGTCACGGCGCGAAGCTGCGGCATCTGAGGGACGACCCGCAGGTGCCGGCCGCGGTATTGCCCGCCGTCGAGTTCCGCTACAGCACTTAGGAAGTCGAGGTTGCGGGTGCGCTGGACGAAGTCGATGACGTCGCCGCTGGCGCCGCACCCGAAGCAGTGGAAGCGGTCGGGAACCCCGTCCACCGAGAGCGAGGGCGTCGTGTCCTCGTGGAAGGGGCAGCAGCCGATGAGCCCGTGCCCGCGTGGTTGCAGTTCGACGCCGGCCGCGGCGACGACGTCGGCCAGCGGGTGCCGTGCTCGGACCGCGTCGACATCGATCGGCTGGCGTTGGGTGTTCACAGCTGGACTTCCCGGACCGCGCCCGCTTCACGTTCGGCTGCCTCGATGGCGGCGCCGTAGGAGCCAACGAGCTGAGTGAAGCCTTCGATGGACATGTGGATGTCGGTGTCGGTCGCGTGCGCCAAGGCGCGGTCGACGGCGGCGCGTCGGGCAGCGTGCGACAGGACGGCATACTCCTGCCAGGTCGGGTCGTACGCGTAGAGCAGGCCGTAGGTGGCCGTGTCGCCGTTCAGGCGCAGAGAGATCCGCTGGTTGCCGCGCTGACCCCAGCGCATGCCGTAGTCCCGGTCGATACCCCGGACGTTGCGGTGTGCGGAGTCGAACGCCCTCGGGCCTACCCACTCCAGAGCGGGGGTAGGGGAGTGGCTGGGCACGCCGTGGTCGCATGCCGCGGCGTGGAGCTCATCGAGGTCGCTGACTCCTGCGTCGAGGGCGGTCGTGATGCGTTCGGCGACGACGAACGGGTCGCGGCCGAGATCGGCTGCGAGGAGCTGTCCGGTCGCGTGGGCGTATGCGTTGCGCTGGCCGAGGCGGTACCAGTAGTCGATCGGGTCGTGCTCTTCGATGTTGCGGCTGGCGTTGCGGGCCAGCGCCAGGAGCTGGTCGACGACCGGGTCGGTGGTGGCAGTCTCCGAGGGTGTGGGGTGCGCGTTGGCTGGCATGGCGGCCCTCTCGTGCGCGGGACCATCCCGCGCGTCCGGAGAGGTGACTGCTTTAGCGGGACACCATCGGTGGACTCAATCGCACTGGGGCGCAGCCGTTTTCCTGACCAGCCAGGGCGCGATGAAGTCGTCGCGGTGGCCGGCGACGGAGCACTGGGTCTTGGCGACGTGCTCCGCCAGAAAGTGGTGTCCGTCGTGCAGGGCGCGGATGAAGTCCAGGCCGGCCGTGGGTGAGGCGGTGTCGGCGAAGTCGGCGCGTTCGTGGTCACGCAGGGCCGAGAGGATCTCGATGAGGGCGCCGTGTTTGGCCCAGCAGGGCGGCACGAAGCGGGGCTCGATGGCGAAGCGTCGGACGAGGTCGGTGACCCAGTCGTCGAGCTCGAGCATCCGCTCGCGGGCCTCGTCCTCCGTCAGGGAGGGCCAGTGCACGGGGCCGCGGAGCTGGCCGAAGGCATGCTCGAACGGGTCCGCGCCAAAGTCGAGCGGCTCGTCAGCGGTCATGCGTTGACGCGGTCTGTCGGGGAAGTGCGCTCCCGGAGGTGGCCGACTGGCGACGCAAGAAAACGATCACAGCGGCGGTCGCCGTACGACGGTCCGTGCGTCGCCACGCCACGTCTGCGTCGATGACGGCGTGGAGCAGCTTGGTGGTCGCGCCGGCAAAGCGGCAGCAGGTCCTCGCAGGCCTCAGCCCCCGGGCGTGCGTAGGTGATGTGGTGCAGGTGGCCGGACTTGAGGGTCCAACGGCCTCCGCACACCAGGCAGGAAGGTTCCACTCCGGCAACGGTCAGCCACGCGGCATACCACTGCTTGCGCTTCTCGCTCCAGGCTCGCGAACTGAGGTACGCGTCGTAGGTCGCCCGACGCGAGCGCGGACGACGGCGCTCACGCACGCGCGGCGCTGGCATCGCGGATCCTCTCCTCGAGCTCGACGCGGGCAGTGGTCAGTGTCTTGGCGTCCTTGCGCTTGAGCCACGGGCTCATGGTGAGCGCGATGGGCGGGGCCGAGCGCAGGAGCAGGACGGCGGACCCGAACGGGAGCATGCGCAGCTCGGCCGGCGTGAGGATCGGGGCCTCGCTAGTGGAGGTCGAGGTCGAGCGGCGGCCATCGTGGCTGGTGCTGCGGCTGGTGACGTCCTTCGGGCGAGTGCCGATGAGCTTCGAGAGGTCGTCCAGATCCCGAGCGTTGGACCCGCCTCCGAGGACCAGCTTGACGATCGCCGCGTCCCAGATGGCCGAGGCTGCGTGCTCACCCCAGACGGCGCGGGCCTGCGCCAACGACTGCAGAACGACTGTGGTGGCGATGCCGGAGCCTCCGCCGTCGGACATGAGCGAGGCGAGCGAGGGCAACGGGTAGTTGGCGGCCTCGTCGAGGATCATCGACAAGGGAGGGTCAAGCCGGGAGCCGGGGGAGCCGGCCGCCTTGCGTCGCGCCACCTCGAGGACGTCCTCGAGGAAGGCTCCGACGAGGCCTGCGGTCGCGGCGGCGCCTGTCGAGGTGCCGAGCAGGTAGACGGTGCCGTTGTTCTCCAGGATGTGCGCCGGGTCGAGGTGCTCGCCCTCGGCGGGGGACACGGCATCGAGGACCCGTGGGTCGGCGAGGGCGGCGAAGGCGATCGAGACCATGGCCCAGACCGAGTCGCGTTGCCGGGGGTCCGCGCTGATGATCGAGTCCAGGCCCTGGTGCCACGACCGGGCGGCCTGCGGGCAAGTGCTCAGGATCATCACGGCCTCGCGGGCGTGGACTGCCGAGAGGGACCAGCGGTAGATGTCCGCGGCGTCGCAGCCRCCGAGGGCTGCTGCGTGAAGCAGCGCACGGACGGCCTGCTCGGCGGAGGACTGCCAGAAGTTCGCGTCCGTCGTGCCCGAGGCGGCGCCCTTGGTCAGGGCCTTGGCCCGCACCATCGCCACGTGAGGGTCCTCGCAACCCCGGATCGGTGACCACCTGGCGGCCGAGGGGATGCCCGGGGCCAGGCCCTGCGGGTCGAACACCGCTACCGGGCCTCGCGTTTGGCGGGCACGCATCGTGGAGGTGAGGTTGTCGGGGCGCGTGCTTGTCGTGACTACGGACCCGGGGGCGTCGAGGATGGCGGGAATGACGAGGTGAAGCCCCTTGCCGGATCGGGGCGGCCCAAGGACGACGGTGGAGTCCTCAACCGTCACGAGACACCTGATGCCGTAGCTGCGGCCGACTACATGAGCGACCTCATCCACTGAGGTTTGCAGACTCGACGGGCGCAGCACGGATGCGCGGGGCGCGACACGGGCCGACCCCGCTGCACGGGAGACATCACGCCGCGTTGCCATCCCCGCGCGATGGATCCACTGACTGGGTCCGTGCATTCGTGGGAGGTGCCGACGCAGAAGGACCGTCCCGCTAGCGAGCACCAGGGCCAACACAAGGACCGTCGCCCAGTAGGCCAGCGCGGACCCCAGCTCGAGGCCCCACGCGTCGGCCGGGTCGGCCGGTGCGGTCAACGCCCGGAGGGCGCGGCTTGCGGAGAAGGACGGGGTTGGATGGCCGCGAGCTGTCTCCGCGACGACAGCGGCAAGCCAGAGAAGTGCGATGGCCGTCGCTGCACTGGCGAGCAGACCGAGCAGGGCCCGGTCACTTCTGGAGAGCACTGGCTCCTGCCGATCCATGAACTGGGCACGGAAGTTTCGGGGCACCAGGAGACGACGTCCTCGTGCCGCGCCGCGGGGACGTGGCATGCGGGCCCTCCGCCCTGCGCCGCCTTGGCTGCCGCAAATCGGCGCAGGGCGCGGATGTCCTTGCCAGAGACAGCCGAAGGACTGACCGTGCTGACAGCACTCGGGTGCAAGGCGAGCGAGGTGCCCGGGTGTGCGGTGGTCGCTCTGGACGAGGCGAACCAGAGGCCGGCCGCACATCGCGCTCCAGTGTTTGTGGTCTCGGCTTCTGCCCCGCTCTTCGTCGGCGTGTYGTCGGTGTTCCAGAAACGACCGTTTCTGAGGTGGCTTGGGAGCGAGCTCAGTCCAGAACCAGGTCAGGCATGTAGATGAACTCGGCGCCGGCCTCATTGCGGCAGATCACCTTGTAGCCCTGGGACTGCATCTTCTGAAGATAGATTGCGCCCTTGACGGCTCGGCGCACGTACTCCGTAGGAGCGAGCCCCGCCTGCCTTGCCGCGCTCATCAATGACCGAAGGCCAGCTCCTGAGAAGCTCACCTTCAACCGAGGCGAACCTGCAACTCCGGGTCCGGGACCGCGGTCGTTCGAGGCGGGCGGCTTAATCACGGTGGTGGCGCTCATGTCCCAACACTACCCAGAGTTGGTGCATCGTGGTGCCACGATGCACCAAACGAGCCCCTCGGTTGGACTTCGACGGTGCATGAATTGATATGTAAACGCCGAATCACGGGGTGACCGTAGCATGTTTCGCACCTACGATAGAGGCATGGACGACAACGGCACGCCAGGCACTGGCTGGGACGAAGAGTGGGAGATCTTCGACCTGGACGAGCCCGCGCAGCGGGTCTCGTTCGTCGAGGGATTCGAGCGCCTGACGCGGGCGTTCTTCACAGGGATGGCTGCGTTGTCCCTCGCCGGGTTGTTCGTGATGCTGGGCCTGGGCAAGCTCTCCGGAGGAGAGTTCACTACCTGCTTTATTGGCCTGTGTCTGGTCTCGGGTGGCACCGCCGTGCTCATCGAGCGTCCCGAGTACCTGAAACGACTCACCGGCTTTGCCCGGAACGCTGGACGGGCTATGCGCACAATTGAGGCGCTCAGTGGGTCAGAGAGCGGCAGCAAGTCGTCGAAGGGCGGGCATGACTTTCTCGCCCACGACGAGGATCCGATGGACGGCAATGACCGGCCAGAGGGCAGGGGTCCGGGCCGATGAACGCATCGATCGCAGACGCAAGGGGGAAGCTCATGAGCAATCGGACATCAGTGGAGCCAAACAAGCCACAGATCGAGGCATTCCTGACTTTGGAGACAGGGCCCGCGGCCCGCGACATGCTGCGGATCTTCACCGAGGGCGCCGACAGCGACGGCATGAACTCCTTTGCTGCGGTCGCCAAGGCGCTCAAGACGGACAAACGCATCGTGTCCCGCGAACTCCACCGCCTCGATGCGAAGTTCGAGGAGTTGACGGGCGGCACGCTCCTGGACCGGGAAGGTATCCAGTACCAGCTCACCCCCGCCGGGCGCCTCTTCGGTGAGGAACTCATCACTCAGCACCGCAACCTCATGGAGACCGTTCGGCGAGCTTCGAAGCGGCACAAGGAGGGCCGCATGCCGGTTACGGAGAATCTCCTCCCTGAGTTCTCGAAGCTGCAGAAGCGGCTGCGACGAGGCAAGGAGAAGATCGAGCTCTACCCCGATCCTCGCCGGTCGTCCGACCTGTTGCCCTCCACCTACCTGCGTGATGAGAGCAGGTCCAACCCGCAACTATTCCCCTACGCGATGTACTCGGTGTGCGCCGACGCGTCCGACCTGCGCAAGAACCGAGTCGGCAAGATTCCGACGATCGAGGACACCGATATCGACGTGATCGTGATCGACATCGAGCCGTTCAAGATCATGGCAAGCACGCGAACCTTCGGAGGTGTGCCCTCCCTCAGCGTCAGTGACATCTGGAGCCACGACCAGCAATTCGTCGTCCCCGATGGTGGCGCCGTCCGGACGTTCCTGAGTGCTGTGGAGGACGGATGGGAAGGCCGACACAATCACACCGAGGCAACTGACTACAGCTTCTGCGCTGCCTGCCTGGCGAATGATTCGGTCCCGAACCCAGCCATGATCGTGCACGGCAGCCGTAAGCCTGTGGACGGGTTCTCCCTATACGACATCGAAGACCATCCCGAGCTCCAAGCAGTGACAGGGGTCTTCCGGCGTCAGGCAAGGGCTAATCGTCTCCAGTCCACCAAGCGGAATATCTGGGAAAAGGTCTGGGCGGCGGCGACGGACGAGTTCACCGACGCCGCCAGCGACACCGGTGAGAGTGGTGCCGCATGAAGCGCCCACCTTTGGACAGGCTCTCCAGCGATGTCGTCGTTCTGAAGCTCAGCGGTGAAGCGATGTCCGGTGTCGGCTTGCCATGGGATGGCCACGCGTTCGAGGCGGTTGGTGACCAGATTGCTGAGATCGTCGGTGCTGGGGTTCGTGTCGGCGTCGTCATAGGCGGCGGCAACTTCATCCGACATGGCATGCCTTGGGGAGCCAGAGGCCTCCCGATGGGTATCGACGATCTAGGGATGATCGGATCAAGCTGGAACGCTCGGGCACTAGCCCATCAGCTGACGCAGATCGGAGGCATGAAACCAAGGTTGATCGCGAAGGCGGAAGTCGCCGCCGGCCTGGCCGAGGCATGGGACGGTGACATGTCCCTCGGTGAGGCATCTGATGAGGTGGTCATCGTGGCTGCTGGCGTCGGGCAGAGCGGCGTTTCGACTGATGTGGCTGCGCCGGTACTGGCCCGTGATCTTGGGACCAATCGGATCATCATGGCGAAGCATGGTGTGAAGGGGATCTTCACCAGCGACCCCAACCGACCCGTACCGGGCAAGCCTGAAGCCACGTTCTTGCCGAGCTTGACCATTGAGGAGGCTCTCGAAGGCGGTATCTCGATCATGGATCGCTCAGCCCTCGAACTGTGTCGCACCTACAAGATCACCGTGCAAGTGGTCGGCGCGGAGATGTCTCGGAGCCTGACTCGCGCGGTGCGCGGAGATGACATCGGTTCGGTGCTACTACCGTATTGAGTGTCTGTGCACCTGCCGCGGCAAGCTGGTGCCCACTACGGCGCAAGCTCGGCGGGAGGGCTAACCGCTGATCAGTCGGCGTCCAGAGCTTCGAGCTGGCGGTCCCTGGCCCCTTCATGGAAGTTGACCGGGGTGGCGTCCAGAAGCCGTTGAATCATGACTCCCATGAAGGTTCCGGCCTGAAGGGCTTGGGGGACCTTGTCATGTCTGAGGGTGACCCGGGGAATGTTGGCAAGGGCCGTTTCCACCTCCCCGGCCGGCACCGCCACCTCGTCCTCGTCTTCGCTTTCGATGGCCGAGGCCACGACTCCGGCCTCGACGAGGGCGTCTTCTCCGTCGCCGGCGTCGTCGGCATCGGTGGCCGGCGCGTCGGCGTCGGTGTACTCAATGATCAGCAGCGACACAGCGTGGTAGGCGTCGTCTTCGCGGCCGAGCTTCTGAAGGAGGTCGATGAGCCATTTAGCTTTGACCGGTGACTCGGTGAAGATGGTCGACCTGAGCCCGTAGACGAACCCGAGGGCGGCCAGAGGATGGCGAAGCCGAAGGTTCTTGGCGTCGCCGTATGACTCCTCGACTCGGTTGGCCGCGTTCTTCCCGAAACTGGAGTCCATCCGCTTGGTGCTGATGAGCAACTCAGGGCCGGTGTCCCAGTTCGACATTACGACGTCGACTTGCTTGAGATAGTTCTTTCCCAAGATGTTGGCGCTCGAAGCGGCGGCGCCAGCTGGTGGCGTCTTCCCTTGCAGTCGCGTCCACAGAGCCGCGCGCTCCTTCTGGGTGACCTTCCCGAGCAGGCTGACGACGGGAGCAGGGAGCACCCGCGGCGCGGTGGCGCGAGGCCAGACGGCGTCGCGGTCGAACCCGGCACGCCGGAACTCGTACGCAAGCCAGACGTCGAGCGCCAGAGCGGGGACCCCCGTCGTGGTTTCCGCCTTGAGGAAGAGCGAGACTCCCAGGAGCTTGGTCAAGACCTCAAAGTCAGGCTCGTACTCCAGGTTCCCGTCTGGAGCGACCGACCACGGGTTGGTGTGGAGCCCCTCCGGCGCCGCATCAGCGACGATCCGGTCGAAGATGGCCCAAGCACGGGCTTTCTTCGAGGGCTCCTTTGACTTGGAGGCGGTGTCAGCGGGCACCCTGCGACCTCACCAGTCGTCTCGTCGCCAGCTTTCGATGTTCGCGGCGCACCAGCTGAAGGTCGGGAACCTCCGAATCACCGAAGAGGACAGCGTCGACGAGGTGAACTGCCCGCTCGAGCTGGCCACGGCCAAGTTGGTTCGCGACGTCGCTCTTGACGGCCCTGAGCTGTTCGGCCTTGGCAGTGAGGAGGTCGAGTGAGGGCACGACCCAACGATCGGCCTCGCGCGGCTCAATCTTCAATACGCCTCCTCCGTAGGCGCGACCAACCATCTCGGCGTGCAGGACGGTGACCGAGTTCAGGCTCGCCAGAGGCAGAAGCTCCCTTCCAAGCTCGCGACGCTGCTCGCCGAGATACACCCCGTGGACAGAGTTGAGGTGGTGAGCCTTGGCGCTGTTCGTGGTGAGCCGAGGCGTGTCAGCGTTCATGCACGTCAGCAACAGGTCAGCCGGTGGCACCAGCGGCACCCTCCACCAGGGTTTGCGTACGCGACACTTGTACGCCCCATCCACGCCAGCGATGTGGCCAGCTTCGATATACGCCGCAGCTTGCGGCGTGGGCTCACCGCTGGGCCGGAACAACCAGGTGGACTGCCCTCTGTTCCCAAGGGCGGTGAGAAGCTGCGTCGAGAGGCTAAGGCCGCGTAGATGCGAGCTCCCTGGCGGAGAGAGGCGTATGAGTTCCTTGCGCGAAAGGCCGAGCTCCTGAACCTTCGCGGGAGACAGCGCGAAGTACGCATTGTTCCCGGTCACCATGCCGAGGGTGGTGTCGCCCCACTGCTCCAAGGGCTCGAACTGCCCGTCTCGCACGAGAGCCATGAGGCTGTCCTGCACGTCTTCGTCGACAAGGAGGGCCGTCCACTTGTCCGCGGGATCGGTGGGAGTCCACGTGTGGGAGGCCTCGAGATCTTGCAGCGAGGCAGCGTTGCGTGCCTGGTGAATGATCGCGTGGTCGGTTGGGCCTTCTCCGAACCCCTCGGCGAGCAGCAGCACGACGTCCGCCTCCGCCTCAGAAAACACCTGCTCGTCGAAGAGCACAAGCCGCACGGTGCTGAAGCGGTCGAACAGGAACCGGCGCACCGCCGATGCGTAGTTCACACTCAGCAGCTCCGCCGGAAGCACGAGTCCCAGTCGGCCGCCAGGGCGAAGAAAGAGGGCGGAGTGGACCGTGAACGCTGCCCAGCTTGAGGCCAATGCAGTGAGGGATACGCCGGCGCGGAGCGCGGCCGCCCGCGACGCAGCCCGCGAGGCGCCAGAGAAGCCCTGGTAGCGAATGAAGGGGGGATTCCCGATGACTGCTGAGTACTGCGGCTTGGGATCCACGTGGAAGAAGTCACTCACGACCACATGAGGGTCGCCCCCTGCCTCACGGACGCGCTCACTCGCGGTCTTGGCTGAGACCGCATGGATCTCGACTCCGTCGACCCGCGGCGATACCGAAGGATCTTCGGCGAGGTGCTGAAGCCGGGCAACTGCCTCCACGAGGAAGGCTGCGTCTCCAGCGGAGGGCTCCATCACAGCGTCATGTGCGCTGCGGATGGCCCACTCCGCGATGAAGCGGGTGATGGGCTCGGGGGTGAAGAAGGCGCCGCGTGCCTTGCGCCGCTCAGCAGTGTCGGGCTTCTCTGATCCGACAGGCGTGGGCAGCATCCGGCCATTCTGTCCCAACCCATAAGCGGACTCGCACGCGGCTCGCCGACTGCGTTAGGCAGTCTGCCGGAACCAGGCCGCGGCTGCTGTGCCCTACTTTCGGTTGCTTCGTCGCCCGCCGGTACGGCGAGCTGATGCAACCCACGGAGCCAGGGTGTCGCGGAGGCGGGCGGCGTTGGCCGTCGACAGGTCGCCCTCATAAGTGACTCGGTCGAGTTCGAATTGCAGCGTCTCGTCGGCGTGCGCGCCGTCGACGTCGTCGACAAGGTGGATCACAGTCTGGCGGGCCATGAACCGCGAGCCTACGAGTCGCTTCGGTAGCCGCAGACGAGGCGGCGCCTCAACAACGAACGTTTCTGAGGTCGTGGTCGTCGCCGGCACTCCGGACGCCTAAGTCGCCCTCCCGTCAGTGGCGCGTTCCGGCACTGCAGAAGAAGCAGCGCGGATAGTCGTGGGAGACATCCATAGGAGCATCCCTGCCCTCTTCCTTCACGAACAGCTGGCCCAGGCCAGTCCCGATCTGATGCGGGAGCTGCTCGGCACGTTCATCAACGCGCTGCTCTCGGCGCAGGCCGACTCGGTGTGCGGGGCGGAGTACGGCACCCGCTCGGCGGAGCGGGTCACCTCCCGCAACGGCTACCGGCACCGTGACCTCGACACCCGCGCCGGCACGATCGACGTCGCGGTCCCGAAGCTGCGCGAGGGCAGCTTCTTCCCGGACTGGCTCCTGCAGCGGCACCGCCGCGCGGAGGCGGCACTGACGACGGTGGTCGCGACCTGCTACCTGCTCGGCGTCAGCACCCGAAGGATGGACAAGCTGGTCAGGACGCTCGGGATCACCGGGCTGTCCAAGTCGCAGGTGTCGGTGATGGCGAAGGACCTGGACGAGCAGGTCGCCGCGTTCCGCACGAGGCCGTTGCACGACGGGCCGTACACGTTCCTCGAGGCCGACGCGTTGACGATGAAGGTCCGCGAGGCCGGCCGGGTCGTCAAGATCGCGGTGATGGTCGCGACCGGCGTCAACGCCGACGGCTACCGTGAGGTCCTCGGGATCCACACCGCCACAACCGAATCGAGGGCCGGCTGGCTGTCCTTCTTCCGGGACCTGACCGCGCGTGGCCTGTGCGGTGTCGCGTTGGTGACCTCCGACGCGCACGCCGGCCTGGTCGAGGCGATCGGTGCGACCCTGCCGAACGCGTCGTGGCAGCGGTGCCGCACCCACTACGCCGCGAACCTGATGTCCGTGACCCCGAAGTCCCAGTGGGGATGGGTCAAAGCGCTGCTGCACAGCGTCTATGACCAGCCCGACGCCGAGTCCGTGAACGCCCAGTTCGACCGGGTCCTGGAGGGCCTGTACGAGAAGCTCCCGGCCGTGGCGGAGCACCTCGAGCTGGCCCGCGCCGACATCCTCGCTTTCACCGTCTTCCCGAAGGAGATCTGGCGTCAGATCTGGAGCAACAACCCGAACGAGCGCCTCAACCGTGAGATCCGCCGCCGAACCGACGTCGTCGGGATCTTCCTGCGTGGTTGTCTGAGCCTTGGGAGCCCGGGGGTGACCCGGAATCTTTCTGTCGGGCCTGAGGGCCTTGACCCCGTTAGGGCCAGTCCCTCCGGGCTCTCTCTTTCCCGGTGGTCCCGTGACCTAAGAGCGGCGTGCTGACC
>NZ_JBFRDT010000015.1:0-101522 GCF_052113925.1 Terrabacter sp. RAF57
GGCACCAGCTTCACCACCGTCACCGACGAGCAGATCGCCCACGTCGAACAACTGCTCAACACCCGCCCCCGAGCCACCCTCGGCTTCCACACCCCCGCCCATAAACTCAACGAACTACTCAACGTTGCGCACACGCCCTGAAACCGCCGAGCGCTCCGTCCCACGATCCGCGGGGCTGGTGTGGCGGGCTGCTCACTCGACTGTTGCGGGGCGCTCACTCGACGGGGACGGTGGGGGCGCTCACTCGAGTGTGGTGGGGGCCGGCATACGGCCTCGGTCGGTCAGGCGCGGGCTCAGGCGAGGCCGAGGGCCTGGGCTTCCTCCCAGAGGTCGTCGCGAACCCGCGGGTGGGCGCAGTTCTCGATGATGTCGTGGCACTGGTCCGTCTCGCTGCGACCCCACAGCGGCGCGACCCCTTGCTCGGTGACGATCGCGCTCTGCTGGAAGCTCGTGACCGGCTCGTCGAGCAGCGGCACGATCGTCGACACGTCGGCGCGGGGGTGCCACGAGCGGAGCGCGATGAACGACTGGCCGCCCGCGGAGTGCAGCGCGCCGACGATGAAGTCGGTCTGGCCGCCGAAGCCGGAGTGGATGCGCGCGTTGATGCGCGAGGCGTTGGCCTGGCCGAAGAGGTCGACCTCGAGCGCGGTGTTGACCGAGGTCATCTGCCGCTGCGAGGCGATGAGGCCGGGGTCGTTCGTCTTCTCGGTGCGCATCATCCGCACGCGTGGGTTGCCGTCGAGCCACGCGTAGAGGTCGGTCGAGCCGAAGCTGAACGAGGTGACGAGCGGGTGGTCCGGGTCGAGGGCGCCGGCCTCGTCGAGGGCGAGCACGCCGTCGGAGAACATCTCCGTCCACATCCGGATGCCGCGTCGCGAGGTCAGTGCGGACAGCGTCGCGTCGGGCACCGCGCCGATGCCGAGCTGCATCGTCGCGCCGTCCTGGACCATGGCCGCCACGCGCTCGCCGATGAGCCGGCTCTCGGGGTCGGGCTCGGTCGCTGCGTGCGAGGGCAACAGCGCGTCGACCTCGACGACGAGGTCGACGTGCTCGATCGGCACCTGGGCGTCGCCGAACGTGTAGGGCATCTGCGGGTTGACGACCGCGACGACGAGCCCGCCCCGGGCCCGGCACGCCTCGAGGGCCGCGGGCAGGACGTTGACCTCGAGGCCCATGCTGACCTGGCCGTTGCGCGGCGGCGCGCAGTGGAGCAGCACGGCGTCCGGCGGCAGCGCCCGGCCGTAGAGCAGCGGCACGAGCGACAGGCGCGAGGGCACGTAGCGCAGCCGGGGGTGCCGACGCATACCCGGTCCGACGAAGCACGTCTCGACGGTCACGCCGTCGCGGTCGGGCAGGCCGGCGGGAGCATTGAGCGCGTGGAGCACGTAGCTCGGCTGGGCCGCGTCGAGCGCCCGGACCGCCTCCCAAGGGACCGCCATGTTGCCGCTGACGACGACACGGGGGTTCTCCGGGAGGGCTCGAAGCCGCTGGGTGAGCTCGTCGATCGTCGCCGTCCGCACTCCTTCATCCTCGCGCAGCGCGGGCCACCGCGAGGGCGTATGCCGTCCGGCGTGACGAACGTCGCCCCGACCCTCCGCGCGTGGCGGGGGTCGGGGCGGGTCGGCGACTGGGGCGGAGCCGGCCGGTCAGCTGGCCTTCTTGGTGGCCGTCTTCTTCGCCGTGGTCTTGGCCGTCGTCTTCTTCGCCGTCGTCTTCGTGGCCGCGCTCTTCGGCCTCGTGGCCTTCGCAGCCGTCTTCTTGGCGGGCTTCCCTTCGGCGGAGTCGGAGTCGGAGTCGGAGGCGCTCGAGCCGCCGGTCTTGGCGGCCTTGGCCTTGTCGACGCTGCGCTGCAGGGCCGCGAGCAGGTCGACGACCTCCGTCTCCTCGCCCTTGGCCTCGGGCGTCTCGGTGATGTCGCCGCCCTCGATCTTCGTCGCGACGAGTTGGGTCACGGCCTCGGCGTAGTCGTCCTCGAACTCCTCGGGCTCGTAGTCGCCCGACAGCGAGTCGACGAGCGAGGAGGCCATGGCGAGCTCCTTGGCCGTCGCGTGCGTCTCCTCCGAGAGGGACTCGAACTCGGGCGCGCGCACCTCGTCGGCCCACAGCAGCGTCTGGAGCACGATGACGCCGTCGCGCACGCGGAGCACGGCGAGCGTCATCCGGGTGCGCACCGACACGGTGACGAGCGCCATCCGGTCGGCCTTCTCGAGCGCGTCGCGGAGCAGGACGTAGGGCTTGAGGCCCGTCTTGTCGGGCTCGAGGTAGTAGCTCTTGTCGAAGAGCAGCGGGTCGATCTGCTCGGACGGCACGAACTTCTCGATCGAGATCTCCTTCGTCGACCGCGTCGGAAGGCTCTTGAGGTCCTCGTCGGTCAGCACGACCATCTGCCCGTCGGCGGCCTCGTAGCCCTTGGCGATGTCGGAGTAGGGCACCTCCTCGCCGTCGATCGAGCAGACGCGCTGGTACTTGATGCGGCCGCCGTCCTTCTCGTGGACCTGCCGGAACTGCACGTCGTGGTTCTCGGTCGCCGAAAAGAGTCGGACCGGCACATTGACGAGGCCGAACGACACGGCGCCTTTCCAGATGGCTCGCATGAGAACAAGAATGCACCCATGCGCCCCATGCTCGCGACGCCGACGACGACGATTCCGGTCGGCGACCGCTGGCAGCACGAGGTCAAGTGGGACGGCATGCGGGTGCTGGCCGACGTCGTGGCCGGCGAGATGCGCCTCTTCTCCCGCACGGAACGCGACGTCACCGTCGCGTTCCCGGAGCTGCGCGGGCTCGCGAACGAGTACGCCGACATGCTGCTGGACGGCGAGATCGTCTCGATGCGAGACGGCGTGCCGTCGTTCGCCGCGATGGCCGAGCGGTTCCACGTCACCGACGCCCGCCGGGCCGCGATGCTCGCCGAGGCCGCGCCGGTCACCTTGATGACCTTCGACCTGCTGCGGCTCTACGGCGTCGACCTCATGCCGCGCACGTGGACCGACCGGCGCGCCACGCTCGAGCGACTCGAGCTCTCTGCCGCGCGCTGGCAGACGCCGCCGACGTTCGCCGACGGGGCGACGCTGCACGCCGCGACGAAGGAGCAGGGCCTCGAGGGCATCGTGTCCAAGCGCGTCGACTCCGTCTACGTGCCCGGGCTCCGCTCCCCCTACTGGCTCAAGTCGCCCCACCGCGGCACCGTCTCCGTCGTCATCGGCGGCTGGCGGCCCGAGGCCACGGGGACCGTGTCGAGCCGTCTCGGTGCCGTCCTCGTCGGGGTCCCCGGGCCGGGCGGCCTGCGCTACCTCGGGCGCGTCGGCTCCGGCCTGGCCGGCAAGACGGGGCAGGCGCTCATGCGCGACCTCCAGGCTCTCACGTCGGCCGAGTCGCCTTTCGCCACAGACGTCCCCGCCGAGGACTCGAACGGCGCGACGTGGGTGCACCCGGTGCTTGTCGCCGACGTGCAGTCGCTGGGACTCAGCGGTCAGGGGAGACTGCGCCAGCCGGCATACAAGGGCCTGCGCAGCGACCTCACGCCCGGTGACGTCGACGACCACGGGGACGGTGAGTGATGGCGTACGTGCCGACCAAGGTGACCGTCGAGGTCGACGGCCGACGGATGAAGCTGTCGAGCCTCGAGAAGGTGATGTACCCGAGGGCCGGCACGACCAAGGCCCAGGTCATCGACTACTACGCGCGGATCGCGCCGGTGATCCTTCCCCACCTCCGCGACCGCGCGGTGACGCGGATCCGCTTCCCGCACGGGGTCGGCGACATGCAGTTCTTCGAGAAGAACATCCCAGCCGGCACGCCCGCGTGGATCCGGCGCGCTGGGCGCGACCCCGTCTTCCCGCTCATCGACGACCTCGCCGGGCTGACGTTCTTCGCCAACCTCAACTCGCTCGAGCTGCACGTGCACCAGTGGCGCTACGAGGGGGAGGGGCGTGATGCCGTGCCGCGGGGCCCCGACCGGCTCGTCATCGACCTCGACCCCGGGCCGGGCACCGGCCTGCTCGAGTGCGCCCGGGTCGCGCTCGTCGTGCGCGAACGCCTCGGCCGCATCGGGCTCGACACCGTCCCGGTGACCAGCGGCAGCAAGGGACTCCAGCTGTATGCCGTTCTGCCCGGGGCGCACACGAGCGACGAGATCCGTGACACCGTCCAGCAGCTCGCGCAGGAGCTGACCAAGGCCTACCCCGACCTCATCGTGTGGAAGATGGCCAAGGAGCTGCGCCCGGGCAAGATCTTCCTCGACTGGAGCCAGAACGTCGCCGCCAAGACGACGGTCTGTCCCTACTCCCTGCGCGGCCGTGACCGCCCGACCGTGGCGGCGCCGCGGTCGTGGGACGAGATCGAGGCGGGCGCCGACGGCGGCGAGCTCGAGCAGCTGACGGCCGACGAGGTGCTCGACCGCGTAGCCCGGGACGGCGACCTGGCCGTCGAGGTCACGGGCTGACCGTTGCGGTGGGCGAGCCGGGAGGCGAGGGGGCCCGCTCGCACGAGGCCGTGACAGCATACACCCTCCCCGTGGCGTGCGAGAGGGCCCGGCACTCGGAGTGCCGGGCCCTCTCGGTGGCATCGCTGACCGGGTCAGTGCGCCTTGTCGTAGGCCGCCTGGACGTCGGCCGAGATGCGGCCCCGGTCCGAGACGGTGTGGCCGTTGGCGCGGGCCCACTCACGGACCGCGCCGAGGTCGCTGCGCTTGGCCGAGCCGGCGCCCGCGCGACGACGCGAGGCAGCCTTGGCCGAACCTGCCCGACGTGCGTGACCGGTCCACGTCGCGAGGTCGTCGCGAAGCTTGCGGGCATTCTTGTCGGACAGGTCGATCTCGTAGGTGACGCCGTCGAGCGCGAAGGTCACCGTCTCGGCAGCCTTTCCACCGTCGATGTCATCGATCAACACCACTTCGACACGCTGAGCCATGTTTCTCCATCTGAAGTTGTTCGCTAATTCGGAGGGGATTCCGCGAATACGCGACTCGCGGGGCACGATCAATTTAGCGCGAAGAGTCCGTAAATGCATTTCCATCGAAAACAATGGCGCGGTCGACCGCTAAAGAGATGCACCGACGCGTGCAGGAATGACGGAAAGGCGGTGTTCCTGCCGTGGCGGGCCCTTTGTCGACGCGCGGTCGTCGACACGCGCTCGGCGCTCGGCGCTCCGGCGCTCAGCGCTCCGTCGTCGGGGTGGCCTCGGCGCCCGGCGCGGCGGCCTGCGACGCCTCGTTCGCGGCAGCCTCGCGGCGGTCGTGCTCGGCCTCCCACCTGGCCTGGGCGAGGCGCTCGCGACGGTCTCCCTCGAGGATGCTCTTGATGACGAAGTAGAAGAGCGCGCCCACACCGACCGTCGGGACGATGGCGAGCACATAGGGCATGACCGATTCCATGCCGACATTTTCTCACGGCGCCGCGGCCGCCCCTCACGAGCGCTGTCGCACCGCCACCGTACGGTCGTGCCATGGCTACGAGGACGACGACCCGACGCACCCCCGGTTTCCGCTGCGGTGAGTGCGGGTGGACCACCGCCAAGTGGGTCGGTCGGTGCGGCGAGTGCCAGGCGTGGGGCACCGTGGCCGAGACGGGTGCGCCCACGGCCGCCCGCACCACGGCGGCCTCCGTCGTCACCCCGGCCCTGCGCATCGCCGACGTCGATGTGACCCGGGCGGCCGCGCGGCCCACCGGCGTGGCGGAGTTCGACCGCGTGCTCGGCGGTGGCCTCGTCCCCGGCGGGGTCGTCCTCGTCGCGGGGGAGCCGGGCGTCGGCAAGTCGACGCTGCTGCTCGACGTGGCCGCCCGGGCGGCCCGGTCGGGCTCCGAGGTCCTCTACATCAGCGGTGAGGAGTCGGCCGCGCAGGTGCGCACGCGCGCCGAGCGCATCTCGGCCATGGCCGACACGCTCTACCTCGCAGCCGAGACCGACCTCGCGACGGTCCTCGGCCACGTCGAGGCCCGCTCGCCGGGGCTGCTCGTCGTCGACTCCGTCCAGACCATCGCGAGTGCCGACGTCGAGGGCCAGGCCGGCAACGTCTCGCAGGTCCGCGAGGTAGCCGGTGCCCTCATCGCGGCGGCCAAGGCGCGCGGCACCGCCGTGCTCCTCGTCGGCCACGTGACCAAGGACGGCTCGATCGCCGGTCCCCGGGTCCTCGAGCACCTCGTCGACGTCGTCATCCAGTTCGAGGGCGACCGGCACTCGCGCCTGCGCCTCGTACGCGCCGTCAAGAACCGCTTCGGCCCCACCGACGAGGTCGGGTGCTTCGACCTGTCCGACGTCGGCATCACCGGACTGGCCGACCCGAGCGGGCTCTTCCTGTCGACGCGTGACCACGCGGTGCCGGGCACGTGCGTCACCGTCACCCTCGAGGGTCGCCGACCGCTCGTCGCCGAGGTGCAGGCGCTCGTCGCACCGTCCACGCTGCCGTCGCCGCGACGCACCTCGAGCGGTCTGGACGCCTCGCGGCTCGCGATGATCATCGCCGTGCTCGACAAGCGGGCCGGGGCGCCGGTCGGCTCGCGCGACATCTTCGCGGCCACCGTCGGAGGGGTGCGCATCACCGAGCCCGCTGCCGACCTCGCCATCGTCTGCGCCGTCGCGTCGTCCGTCATCGACAAGCCCCTCGCCAGCGACGTCGTCGCCTTCGGCGAGGTCGGCCTCGCCGGCGAGGTCCGTCGGGTGACCGGTCTGGACCGCCGTCTCGCGGAGGCGGCCCGCCTCGGATTCCGCCACGCGCTCGTGCCCGCGGGCAGCCTGTCCGACTCCTCCGTGCCCGCCGGGATCCGTGCCGTCGAGGTCGCCGACGTCCCGCGGGCCATCGAGGCGATGGGACGCCTCGCCGGTGGACGGTCAACGAGCGCACCGGCCGTCGGCACCGTCTAGACTGCGACCGACCGGGGTGGACGCGCTCGGCGCCCCCATTGCGAACAGGGAAGTGATGGACCGGAACGACGAGCTGCTGCTGCGTGCGGCCCTCGCCGCCGTGGCACCCGGAACGGAGCTGCGCGACAGCCTCGAACGCATCCTCCGTGGACGCACCGGAGCCCTCATCGTGCTCGGCTTCGACCGCGTGGTCGACTCGATCTGCACGGGCGGCTTCGTGCTCGACATGGAGTTCTCGGCGACCCGCGTGCGCGAGCTGTGCAAGATGGACGGCGCCGTCGTGCTCGACCGCGAGGGCACCCGCATCCTGCGCGCCGCCACCCAGCTCGTTCCCGACTCCCGCATCGAGACCACCGAGTCCGGCACGCGTCACCGCACGGCCGAGCGCGTGGCCAAGCAGACGGGCTTCCCCGTCATCTCCGTCAGCCAGTCGATGGGCGTCGTCGCGCTCTACGTCGGCGACCTCCGGCACGTCATCGAGGGCTCGCCCACGACGCTCTCGCGCGCCGACCAGGCCCTCCAGACCCTCGAGCGCTACAAGGCCCGCCTCGACGAGGTCACCGGCACGCTGTCCGCGCTCGAGATCGAGGACCTCGTCACCATCCGCGACGTCACCGCCGTGCTCCAGCGCCTCGAGATGGTGCGGCGCATCTCGGCCGAGATCCAGGACTACGTCGTCGAGCTCGGCACCGACGGTCGCCTCCTCAGCCTCCAGCTCGAGGAGCTCGTCGGCGGGCTCGGCAACGACCGCGAGCTCGTCATCCGCGACTACCTCCCGGCGACCAAGTCGGGCCTCACAGTCGGCGACGCGCTCGCCAACCTCCAGGCCCTCAACTCCGTCGAGCTGCTCGACCTCGCGGCAGGTGCCCGCGCCGTCGGCTTCTCGGTCGTCGGCGACAGCCTCGATGCCCCCGTGTCGCCGCAGGGCTACCGCCTCCTGACCAAGGTGCCGCGCCTGCCCACCGCGATCGTCGACCGGCTCGTGTCGCACTTCGAGTCGCTCCAGCGCCTGCTCGCCGCCGGCATCGAGGACCTCATGCTCGTCGAGGGCGTCGGTGAGGGCCGTGCCCGCGCCGTGCGCGAGGGCCTGTCGCGGCTCGCCGAGTCGAGCATCCTCGAGCGCTACGTCTGACCGGCTCCGCCGCCGCATCGTTCCGTATGCCGTCCCGCGAGGTCCCGCTGTCGCTGCTCCACGAGCGCGTCAACGCCTGGTACGCCGAGTCCGGGCGCAAGGAGCTGCCGTGGCGGGCGCCGGACGCCAGCCCATGGGGCGTCTTCCTCTCCGAGGTGATGTCGCAGCAGACCCCGCTCGCCCGGGTCGAGCCGATCTGGCGCGAGTGGATGCAGCGGTGGCCGACGCCGGCCGACCTCGCGGCCGCTGCGCCGGGAGACGCGGTGCGCGCCTGGGGGCGGCTCGGCTACCCCCGGCGTGCCCTGCGGCTGCACGAGGCGGCCCGGGTCATGGTCGAGCGTCACGGTGCCGAGGTGCCGAACACCCCGGAGGGCCTGCTGGCGCTCCCCGGGGTCGGTGCCTACACGGCTGCCGCCGTGTCGTGCTTCGCCTTCGGCATCCCCGAGGTCGTCGTCGACACCAACGTCCGGCGCGTGCTGGCGCGCACGGTCGAGGGCAAGGCCTTCCCGAACCTCACGCTCAACCGCGCCGAGGCCCTACTCGCCGCCGACTCGATGCCGGCCGACCGCGGTGCCGCGAACACGTGGAACGTCGCCGTGATGGAGCTCGGGGCTCTCGTCTGCGTCGCCCGTGGGCCACGCTGCGACGAGTGCCCGGTCGCCGACCTGTGCGCCTGGAACGTCGCGGGCCGACCGGCCTACGACGGACCGCCCCGTCGGGGGCAGTCCTGGCACGGCACCGATCGCCAGGTGCGGGGTGAGCTGCTGCGCCGCCTGCGCGACGCCCACGCGGCGCTGCCCCTCGCCCGTCTCGAGGACTCCGCCGCCGACCGCGTGCAGGTGATGCGCTGCCTCGACTCGCTCGTCGCCGACGGCCTCGTGGAGCCCTTGTCGCGGCAGAGGTTCCGCCTCCCCGCCTGAGGGACTCCACCCGCCCCACCCGCCGAGTCGAGTGAGCGCCCAACCCCACTCGAGTGGCCCCTCCGTCCCACGAGCCCCACCCCCCACACCCCTTGATCGTCGAGTGGCCCCGTGGTCACAGAACGGGTGTGACGCGTGGGACATGGCGGCCACTCGAGTGGGACGGGGCGCTCACTCGAGTGGGACGGGGCACTCACTCGAGTGGGGCGGGCGACGGGGTCAGACGTTGCCGAGGACGGAGCGCGCGTCGATCGCGATCACCACGCGCTCGGGGTTGGGGCGAGGCTCGCGGTAGCGGGCGGCATACCGCTGCTCGGCGTCGGTGACCGAGGCCGGGTCGTCGAGGATGCGGGCGGTGCCCTGGAGCGAGAGCCAGTGGCGCCCGTCCACCTGGCACAGCACGGCGGCACACCCGGCGAGCGCGTTGCGGGCCTTGCGGCTGCCGCGGCTCGTGATGACGCGGGCGACCGACGTCTCGGGGTCCCACGTGAAGCCGACCGGCACGACGTGGGGCGAGCCGTCCGGCCGCAGGGTCGTCAGCGTCGCGAGGTGACGCACCGACATGAACTCGAGGGCCTCCGGGGAGAGGTCGCGGGGAAGGGTGGCCACGGGCGACAGACTACGAGAGGCCGGCATGTCACCGGCGCCTCCCGTTGATCCCGGGCCGCCTCGTCGGTAGCGTGGCCCCTTGTGCCTGCCCCCGTCCGTGCGTCGTGAAGACCTTCTGGCTGCTCGTCCGAGCCGGCTTCAGGAGGCACTCGACGTACCGGCTGGCGCTGCTGGCCGGGATGACGACGAACTCGGTCTTCGGCTTCATCCGCGCCTCGATCCTGCTCGCCGCGCTCGCGTCGGCCGGGACGGCCATCGGCGGCTACGACGCCCCGACGACGATCGCGTTCGTCTGGTGGGGTCAGGCGCTGCTCGGCACGGTCAACCTCTGGGGCTTCGCCGAGGTCAAGGACCGGGTCCGCACCGGTGACATCGCCGTCGACTTCCTGAGGCCGGTCGACCCGCAGATCGCTTATCTCGCAGGCGATCTCGGACGTGCGGGCATCAACCTCATCGGCCGCGGAGCGCCCGCGCTGCTGCTCGGTGCCGTCCTCTTCGACATGGCGTGGCCACCCTCCGCCGTCAGCTGGGTCGCGGGCGCCGTGTCCATCCTGCTCGCCGTGGTCGTGGCCTTCTCGGGCAACTTCGTCATCAACCTGCTCGCGTTCTGGCTCGTCGAGATCCGTGGCATCACGCTGCTGTGGATGATCACCGGTGGCCTGCTCTGCGGTCTCTACCTGCCCGTGCCGTGGTTCCCGGACTGGCTGCGCACCATCGCCAACTGGTCGCCCTTCCCGTCGATGCTGCAGAACCCCATCGACATCCTCGCCGGACGCGTCGTCGGGCCCGACATCGCGTCGGCGGTCGGGGTGCAGGTCTTCTGGGCCGTCGCGCTGCTCGCCCTCGGTCAGGTCGTGCTGCGCGCGGGCCGTCGACGGCTGGAGGTGCAGGGTGGCTGACCGGACGCTCTCCCAACGGCTGCGCCCCTACCGGGTGCTGCTCGCGTCCCGTGCCCGGGCGCAGATGCAGTACCGCGCCTCGTTCGTCACCGACATCCTCGGCACCGTCGGTGTGGGCCTCGCCGAGTTCGCTGAGGTGTGGGTGATCTTCCACAACGTCGACGTGCTCGGCGGCCTCGACTTCACGGCGGCCCTGCTCGTGTTCGCCCTGTCCAACCTGTCCTTCTCGCTCGCCGACATGTTCGTCGGTCACCTCGACCAGCTGCCGCGCTACATCCGGGCCGGCCAGGTCGATGCCTTCTACGTGCGTCCGCTGCCGCTGCTGGCCCAGCTCATGACGAGCGACCTGTCGCTCCGGAGGGTCGGCCGGCTGTCCGTCGCCCTCGTCGCCCTCGGCGTCGCCCTGACGACCGCCGACATCGCCTGGTCGCCGGCCACCGTGGCGCTCATCGTGCTCACCGTCGTCAGCGGCACCGCGATCTTCTCGGCCCTCTTCACGGCCGCTGGCGGCCTCCAGTTCTTCCTCGTCGACGGTGCCGAGTTCACCAACGCCTTCACCTACGGCGGGTCGTATGCCGCCCAGCAGAGCCAGCAGGTCTTCCCCGACCCGCTGCGGATCTTCTGGACGTTCGTCGTGCCGACAGCCTTCGTCGCCTACATCCCGGCCGTCGCGATCCTCGGCCTCGACGACCCGCTCGCGCCGACCTGGCTCGCGTGGCTCACCCCCGTCGCCGGGCTGCTGGCCTGGGGCATCGCCGCCACGTGCTGGCGCCTCGGCACTCGTCACTACCAAGGAGCAGGCGGATGAGCATCATCGAGACGCGCGACCTCGTGCGCGACTTCAAGAAGACGCGCGCCGTCGACCGGATGACCTTCTCGGTCGCGCCCGGCGAGGCGGTCGGCTACATCGGAGCCAACGGTGCCGGGAAGTCGACGACGATCAAGATGCTGACCGGCATCCTCAAGCCGACCTCCGGTCACGTGCGCACGTGCGGGCTCGACCCGATGCGACAGCGGGTCGAGGTCGCGCGCCGGGTCGGAGTCGTCTTCGGCCAGCGCTCGCAGCTGTGGTGGGACCTGCCGTTGCGCGACTCCTTCGCGATCCTCGGGGCGATCCACCGGATGGACGAGGCGGCGTCCCGGGCGCGCACCGACCTGCTCGTCGAGCAGCTCGAGATGGGACCGCAGCTGGGCACGGCGGTGCGCTCGCTGTCGCTCGGCCAGCGGATGCGTGCCGAGATCGCCGCCGCCCTGCTCCACTCGCCGGAGCTGCTCATCCTCGACGAGCCGACGATCGGCCTCGACGTGCTCTCGAAGCAGCGGTTGCGCGAGTTCCTCGTCGCCGAGCGCCGTGAGCAGGGCACGACCCTGCTGCTCACCACCCATGACATGGGCGACATCGAACGGCTCTGCGACCGGGTCCTCGTCGTCGACCGCGGCCGGCTCGCCTTCGACGGCACCCTGACCGGGCTCGCGGGCACCGTCGGCGCGCAGCGCATCCTCGTCATCGACCTCGCCCAGCCCACGCCGGACCTGCACGACGTGCCGGGAGCGACCCTCGTCGAGAGCGAGTCGGACGGCCTGCGGCAGCGGCTCTCGTTCGACGCCGAGGCCACGACGGTCGCGGCCGTGCTCGCCCACGTCTCCTCCCGGCACGAGGTGCGCGACCTGACGATCGAGGAGCCCGACATCGAGGACGTGGTGCGCCGCATCTACGCCGCCTCGGGCCGAGCCTGACACCCCACCCCCTCCGTCGAGTGCCCCGTGGCCACTCCCGGCCCAGGGCGTATGCCGTCCCACCCGTCGAGTGGCCCCGTGACCTCAGGTGCCACTTCAGTCGTGTGACGGGTGGGACCGGGTGGCCCCTCGAGTGAGGTCGTCGCCCGGCAGGGGTGCTGGAGCGGCGGGCGGGGTCAGAGGGTGCGGAGCATCCGGGTGTTGCCGAGGGTGTTGGGCTTGACGCGCTCGAGGTCGAGGAATTCGGCGACGCCCTCGTCGTAGGAGCGCAGCAGCTCGGCGTAGACGTCCATCGGGACGGCCTGGCCCTCGATGACGTCGAAGCCGTGCCGGACGAAGAAGTCGGTCTCGAAGGTCAGGCAGAAGAGTCGCTCGACCCCGATCTCGCGCGCGTCCTCGACGAGCGCCTCGAGCAGGCGCCCACCCAGACCGGTGCCGAGCTGATCGGGAGCCACCGCGAGAGTGCGGATCTCGGCGAGGTCCTCCCACATCACGTGAAGCGCGCCGCAGCCGACGACGCGGCCGTCGAGGTCGGCGACGCGGAACTCCTGGAGGCTCTCGAAGTAGGTGACCGCCTCCTTGCTGACGAGCACCCGACGCTCGGCCAGAGGCGCGACGAGGGCCCGGATGGCGCGGACGTCGGACGTTCGGGCCCGCCGGAGGACGGGCGTGCCGCCGCTCACGAGAGGTTCCCGTCGCGGAACTCGGCGAAGAGGGTGCGGGCCTGCCTGCCGAGAACGACGATCGACTGCTGGCCGGCCCACCCGAAGGCGCCCTGGGCGACGCCCCGGCCGACCTGGAGCGGGCTCAGCTGATGGAGACCGGCGGTGAAGGTGAGGATCTGCTCGGCCGAGAGGTTGCTCCGACCGACCGTGCTGAAGCTCGTCAGCGCCGACGGGATGGCGATCGGCCCGGCGAGCTTGGCCTTGATCGCGGCGGCGAGGATGACCTCTCCCTGGTGGCGCGACCTGCCGAAGTCCCCGTCCGGCAACGTCTTCCGCTCGCGGGCGTAGGCGAGGGCCTCGGCGCCGGACAGGGTCTGGGCCCCGGCCTTGATGACGAGGTTCTTGGCGTGCGAGGCCACRACGGTCTTGGGGATGACGATCGGGATGCCGCCCTCGTCGTCGACGATCTTCTTGAACCCGCTGAAGCCGATGACGACGTATCCCTCGACGGGGAGGCCGGTCACGGACCTCACGGTGCTCACCTGCGCCCGCGGGCCGCCGAACACCATGGCCGAGTTGATCTTGCCCTTGCCGCCGGTCGCCAGCGGGACCCACAGGTCGCGGGCCATGCCCATGACGCCGCCGCCACCCTTGCCGTCGATGCCGATGACCTGGAGCACGTCGGCGCGGGTGCGCTCGAGCGGCTGGCCCTTGCGGGCGTCCGAGCCGATCGCGAGCACCCAGCGCGGCCCGCCGCCGAGGCTCGGCTTCTCGACCCCGAGCGACGGCCACCAGCCGCCGACGACCTTCCACGTCGGTCCGACGGCGAGGGTCACGTCGTCGCCGGCGGTGACGACGGCGACGGGCGTGCCCATCCACGAGCCGACCTCGGCCTTGGCCGAGACCGGGCCGGGGGCCGCCTTGCGCGTCTTCAGGGCGGCCGCGGCGGAGGGGGAGGACGTACGCGTGAGGTCGCCCCCGGCATACACCGTCGAGACCAGCGCAGCCAAGGGCGCTGGCGCCCCGCTCACGCGGACCCCCGAGGAGGGGGCGGACCCGGACGCGCTGCCGTCGGCCGAGGCGGACGCTCCGGCCGGCGAGCCGGTCCCGCTCGGCGCACCCGTCGAGCAACCCGCGAGGGCCACCGCCGCGGCCGCCGAAACGGCCCCGGCGCGCGCCACCACGGACCGTCGCGTGCGGGCTGGACGACGGGTGTCGGCGGGCATCACAGGCCGCTGGCGGACGTCGGTGGGGCGGTGCGGGGAGGTCACCGCCCCACCGTAGACGACCGGTTCAGGCGACGCGGGAGGCCGTCCGCACGAGCGACCGGGACGCCAGCACCGACGCCAGGACGACCGCCCCAGCGACGGCCGAGGTCACGACGAAACGCACGACGAGGCCGCTGTCGAGGGCGCTCGTGAAGGGCAGCATCAGCACGAGCACGAAGCCGGCCGACAGCACGATCGTCATCGACAGCGGGAGCGCGACCTCGAGCGCGCGGGCCCGGTGGAGCGAGCGCTCGCTCGTGCCGGCGAGCGCCAGCGCGCGGTACTGCTCGCGCTGGTCGAGCACCCGGGCCGCCTGGACGACCCCCGTCGACGTGGCGCCGACGATGGTGATGATGACGAGGGTGACGAGCGCGCCCGTGCCGAGGTCGTCGGCGAGGTAGCGCTCGAGCGGAGTCGTCGGGTCGTCGACCTGCGCGAGGCTCGTGAAGCCCACGACGACGACGGCGAGGCCGAGGGCGCCGACCGCGCGCCACGTGCTCTTCGGGTCGTCGGCGATGCGCCGGGCCGCCAGCAGCGTCGCTGCGGTCGGGGCGAGACGCGCCGCGACCCGGCCGGCCACCATGACCACCCACGGCCCGACGGCGTTGACGGCGAGGATCATCGCGCCGAGCACGAGCACGATCGTCATCCGCTGCGGCTCCTTCATCGGGGTGATGACGAGCACCCACGCAGCTCCGGCGGCCAGGGCGACGAGCAGCCGCAGGACGCTCAGGCGCTTCGGGCTCGTGCGGGCAGCCACGCCGAGCGGGCTGATCGCCACCCGGGCGAGGCTCGACGCGCCGGACACGACCGCCACGACGACGACGGCCGCGACGACGGCCAGCGTCTGCCACAGCGGCAGCACCAGCTCGCGCAGCTCGAAGGGGCGGCCCTGGAAGCTCAGCCGGGCCACGAGGGGGAGGACGGCGAGGTAGAGCACGACGCCTGTCAGCGCACCGACGACGGCCTGGGCGGCCGCCTCTGCCAGCGTCATGAGCGTGACCTGTCCCGACGTCGCACCGGCGAGACGGAGCGCGGCCAGACGCTGGTCGCGGCGGGCGATCGCGAGACGCGCCGCGACACCGCCGAGGGTGAGGGTCGGGATGACCATGCACGTCGTCGCGATCCAGGCGAGGGTCACGTAGAGGTTGCCGAGCGCCGCCTCGTCGCTGAGGTGGCCCTTGAGGCCGCCCGGCGGCAGGGGGTTGCGCGCCTCGAACGCGTGGAGCCCGGCGACGCAGACGAGCAGGGCCGCCGTCGCGACGGCGAACGAGACCACCGCGAGGATGCCGGGCACCCGGTTGTCGGCCGCGCCCGCACGCCGCAGGCGCCACCACAGCTCGGTCGCGGCCCTCACCTGGCCACCGCCGTCGCAGTCTGGACCGGGCCGGCCGCGACGTGGGCGCCTGCGTCTGCACCAGCGATCCGACCGTCGCGGACCCGGACGACGCCGTGGCACCAGCGGGCGACGTTCTCGTCGTGGGTCACGACGACGAGCGAGGCTCCGGTGTGCGCCGCGAGCTGCGTCAGGTGGTGCATCACCTCGGCGCTGGTCGTCTGGTCGAGCGCACCGGTCGGCTCGTCGGCGAAGACGACCCCGGGGCGGGCCACGAGGGCGCGGGCGATGGCGACCCGCTGCGCCTGGCCGCCCGAGAGCTCGCCCGGACGGCGCTTCTCCAGCCCCGAGAGGCCGAGCGGGTGGAAGAGCGTCGCGGCCCGCGCCGTCGCCTCCGACCGCCTGACCCCGCCGAGCATGAGCGGCAGGGCCACGTTCTCGATCGCCGGCAGCTCGGGCAGCAGCATGCCCTGCTGGAAGACGAATCCGAAGTCCTCGCGGCGCAGCACGGTGCGCTCGCGGTCCGACATCCGTGCGATGTCCCGGCCGCGCCACAGCACCTGGCCGCCGGTCGGTCGCAGGATCCCGGCGAGCACGTGCAGCAGCGTCGTCTTGCCCGAGCCGGACGGCCCCATGACGGCGAGGCTCTCGCCGGCGCGGATCGTCAGGTCGACGCCGCCGAGCGCGGGCGGCCCGGCGGAGGCCCCGGAGCGGCCGTAGGTCATGACGAGGTCTCGGGCGACGAGGTCGCGGGCCGGGTCGGGCGACACCGCCCGTGCCGGACGTGAGGGGGCCTGGGCGCCGGTGAGGCCGACGGTGGGGCTGACAGGCGGGGCGACGGTGGAGGCGGGGGAGGCTGGGAAGGCTGGGAAGGCTGGGCGCTCGGGCGCACCGGACGGCGTACGGGCTGGGTCGTAGTAGCTCATGGACCCAGCCTCGCCGCGGTGGGCCGGGTCCCACATCGGGCCGTGGTCGCCTCCCGGGCGGGACGGCATACGACCCCGGTATGACGACCGGGACGCGGGCGTACGACGAAGGGGCCGGGGACGTGGTGTCCCCGGCCCCTTCGGCCGTGCTGGCGGATCGCTGCGGTCAGCGCTCCGTGCCGGTCAGCCCCGCGTCGGGGTAGACCTGGTCGTCGGGCACGGGCGGGCCGGCCGTGATGTTGACCCCGAGCGCCTCGTCGAGGGCGGCGCCCTCGGGAAGCTCCGGGAGGTCGTCGGCCGGCCGGTGCGCGGCGTCCGGGTGGGCCATGTCGGAGAAGGTGAACGTCTCCGCCTTGCCCTCGCCCTCGGTGTCGACCTTGACGTACTGGCCGGACGCGAAGTCCCCGAACAGGATCCGCTCCGACAGGGCGTCCTCGATCTCGCGCTGGATGGTGCGGCGCAGCGGACGCGCACCGAGCACGGGGTCGTAGCCCTTCTTGGCGAGCAGGTCCTTGGCGGACTGCGTGAGCTCCATGCCCATGTCCTTGTCCTTGAGCCGCTTGTCGAGCTTGGCGATCTCGAGGTCGACGATCTGGATGATCTCGTCGCGGCTCAGGTGCGGGAAGACGATGGTGTCGTCGACACGGTTGAGGAACTCGGGCCGGAAGTGCTGCTTGAGCTCGTCGGTGACCTTCGCCTTCATCCGCTCGTAGTCCGAGCGGCTGTCGGGTCCGGCCGAGAAGCCCATGTTGGCCTTGGAGATGTCCCGCGTGCCGAGGTTGGTCGTCATGATGATGACGGTGTTCTTGAAGTCGACCATCCGACCCTGCGAGTCGGTGAGGCGGCCGTCCTCGAGCACCTGCAGCAGCGAGTTGAAGATCTCCGGGTGGGCCTTCTCGACCTCGTCGAAGAGCACGACGGAGAACGGCTTGCGGCGCACCTTCTCGGTGAGCTGGCCGCCCTCCTCGTAGCCGACGTAGCCAGGAGGCGAGCCGAAGAGGCGGCTCACCGTGTGCTTCTCGGAGTACTCGGACATGTCGAGCTGGATCAGCGCGTCCTCGCTGCCGAAGAGGAACTCGGCGAGCGTCTTGGCGAGCTCGGTCTTACCGACACCGGTGGGGCCGGCGAAGATGAACGAGCCACCCGGACGACGCGGGTCCTTGAGGCCTGCACGGGTGCGGCGGATCGCCTGGGACAGCGCCTTGACGGCGTCGTCCATGCCGACGATGCGCTTGTGCAGCTCGTCCTCCATGTGGAGCAGTCGGCTCGACTCCTCCTCGGTCAGCTTGAAGACCGGGATGCCGGTGCTGGCCGCCAGGACCTCGGCGATGAGCTCCTCGTCGACCTCGGCCACGACGTCCATGTCGCCCGACTTCCACTGGGCCTCACGGGCGGCCTTCTCCTGGCGCAGGCGCTTCTCGTCGTCGCGGACGCGGGCCGCGCGCTCGAAGTCCTGCCCGTCGATGGCCGACTCCTTCTCGCGCACGAGCGCGGCGATCTTCTCGTCGAACTCGCGCAGGTCCGGCGGAGCCGTCATCCGACGGATGCGCAGTCGCGCGCCCGCCTCGTCGATGAGGTCGATGGCCTTGTCGGGTAGGAAGCGGTCGTTGACGTAGCGGTCGGCCATGTTGGCGGCCGCGACGAGCGCCCCGTCGGTGATCGTCACGCGGTGGTGGGCCTCGTAGCGGTCACGCAGACCCTTGAGGATCTCGATCGCGTGCGGCAGCGTCGGCTCCTGCACCTGGATCGGCTGGAAGCGCCGCTCGAGGGCCGAGTCCTTCTCGATGTGCTTGCGGTACTCGTCGAGCGTCGTCGCACCGATCGTCTGCAGCTCACCACGGGCGAGCATCGGCTTGAGGATCGACGCGGCGTCGATGGCGCCCTCGGCGGCACCTGCACCGACGAGCGTGTGGATCTCGTCGATGAAGATGATGATGTCGCCGCGGGTGCGGATCTCCTTGAGGACCTTCTTCAGCCGCTCCTCGAAGTCACCGCGGTAGCGGCTGCCGGCCACGAGCGAGCCGAGGTCGAGGGTGTAGAGCTGCTTGTCCTTGAGCGTCTCGGGCACCTCGCCCTTGACGATGTCCTGGGCGAGGCCCTCGACGACGGCGGTCTTGCCGACGCCGGGCTCGCCGATGAGGACGGGGTTGTTCTTGGTGCGGCGGGACAGCACCTGCATGACCCGCTCGATCTCTTTCTCACGTCCGATGACCGGGTCGAGCTTGCCCTCGCGGGCAGCCTGCGTGAGGTTGCGACCGAACTGGTCGAGCACGAGGGAGCCCGCGGGCGTCCCCTCGGCCTGGCTCTGGCCGACGCCGGCGCCGGCCTTCTCGCCGCCCTGGCCACCCTGGTAGCCGGAGAGCAGCTGGATGACCTGCTGGCGGACCTTGTTGAGCTCCGCGCCGAGCTTGACGAGGACCTGGGCGGCGACGCCCTCGCCCTCGCGGATCAGGCCGAGCAGGATGTGCTCGGTGCCGATGTAGCTGTGGCCGAGCTGGAGCGCCTCGCGGAGCGAGTACTCGAGGACCTTCTTCGCGCGGGGCGTGAAGGGAATGTGACCGGTGGGGGCCTGCTGCCCCTGGCCGATGATCTCCTGGACCTGGGCCCGGACCGCTTCGAGCGAGATGTCGAGCGATTCGAGGGCCTTCGCGGCGACGCCTTCGCCTTCGTGGATCAGACCCAGGAGGATGTGCTCGGTCCCGATGTAGTTGTGGTTGAGCAGGCGAGCTTCCTCCTGCGCGAGGACAACCACCCTTCGGGCCCTGTCGGTGAACCGTTCGAACATGTTCTTCTCCTGACTGATCGAGAGACATCTCGATGCTATCTGTGCCCGCTGTGGACGAGCACACCCCGACCAACGCCGGTGGTGTCCCTCCTGTTCCCCATCCTGAGCGTGATCGGCTCAGGTTCAGCCGCTGTTCGCCGTGAGCGGACAGATGCCGAGAGGCGTGTGGTGATCCTTGCGTATGCCGTGTCGTACCCGCCCAGTGTCCGCCCGCACTGTTGCCGGCGCGCTTCACACCCGTGGAGAGCGGTCGCGGACGCGTGCATCCGGGCCGCCTTCCGACACAGAACCGCGCCATGGCGCGGTTTCGGGTTCGGCCAGCCCCGTCAACGGGCGCGGAACCGCGCCATGGCGCGCTCGTCGGCGCCCTCATGCCGGCAGGGCGAGGTCGCCCGACCTGCTCGGGAAGTGTCGGCGCCACTCGTGCCGGAGCCGGGGCACCGGCATACCGGCTCGGCGCATGGCCCGCGTGATCCTCGCGAGGGTGTTCGCCGGTGTCGAGTAGATGTCCCGGGACACGACCACGAGCCGCCGGATCTGCTCGTCGTCCAGCGCCTCGTCGCGGCCGATGTCGTTGAGCCACTGCTCGTCCGACTCGGCGTGCTGCCTGCCGTCGTACTCGATGATCAGTCGGAAGGGGAGGTAGGAGAGGTCGTATCGCCGCAACAAGGTCCCGTCGTCGTCGTGCACCCGGTGGTCCACCTCGGGCTCGGGAAGTCCGGCGAGGACGATGAGCAGCCGCAGGCGCGTCTCCATGGGTGAGTCGACGCCGGCTCTCACGAGCCTTGCCGCTCGCCGGGCCAGCCTCGAATGGGGGCCGCGGTGCTTCTCAGCCAGGGCAACCAGCTCGTCAGGTGTGAAGCGCTTCTTGCGGACCAACGAGTCCCCGAGCACGACGAGATCGACGAGCGTCAGGCAGTGGGCCAGGTCCAGAAACGTCTGGACCGGCGTCGTCACGCGAAACCCCTGGAAGAGGACGACCTCCTGCCCCTGCTTGACACGGTGGGCCGTGATCCCGTCCCGCCGGGTCCGGTTCCGCGGACTCGAGACGTGGATGTCGGGGTGATCAGGGACGATCCCACCCCACAGCGACGCCGCCGTGTGGTGCGACACATGGCTGCCCGGTGTGACCACGAGGAGGGCGGCCTCGATCCGGATGTGCAACGTGACGGGAACCGTTCGCTCGACATGGACCCCACGGAAGAGCGCGACGTGCGAGCGGCGGAGCCGATCATCGGTGTTCCCGGCCGCCGTCGCATCAGCCCGTCGGACCGGAGGTGTGCTGCGATCTGGGCGAGTCATGGTTGGAAGCCTGCCCGGGCGATGGCAACGCGCGAGACGCCTCTCCACAGGTGGGGTGAAGGCGCGCCGTGGCGCACTAGTCGTGCGAAGCGGGGTCGATCTGCCGCGCAGAAGAGCGCCGTGGCGCGCTTCTGGTTGGTCGGACACCCACCGTCACTTGCGAAAGTGCGCCGTGGCGCACTTGGCGTATGCCGGTTGGCCGGCGTCAGGGGTTGGGGTSGGGGTGGGGGTGACCGTGGGCGAAACGGTCGTGGAGGTCGCGGACCTCGGCCTCGAGCTCGGGGGCCGGCCCGTCGACGACCGCGCCCGGCACGACGTCGTGGATCGACAGCGCCGCGACCGGGGACGGGGCCGAGCCCCACGCCGACCGCCACGCGGTCAGCTGGGCCGAGCTCACGGCATACGCGATCCGGCCGAGGCCGACCCACGCGTGCGCTGCTGAGCACATGGGGCAGTGCTCGCCCGAGGTGTAGACGGTCGCGGCCGCCCGCTCGGCGGCGGTCAGGTGGGCACCCGCCCAGCGGGCGATGGCGAACTCGGGGTGCTGGGTGGCCTCGAGCGCGAGGACGTGGTTGTGGTCCTCGAAGAGCACCTCGCCGTCGCCCGACACGAGGACGGAGCCGAACGGCTCGTCCCCGCGCTCCAGGGCCAGGCGCGCGAGCGAGACCGCCCGGCGCAGGTGCCCGAGGTCGGTGGCGTCGAGGCTCATGYGACCCTCCCGGTGACGAGCGCGAACGTGACGAAGGCGCCGCCGTCGGCCTCGAGCATCCCCTGCACCGGCGAGCTGGCCTGTCCCTTGAGCTCCATGACGGCACGTTCCCACAGCAACCAGTTCGCGCACGCGTCCGGCTGGTTGCGGGCCGTGACGGTCGTGAAGGCGCGGCTGAACTCCCACTGGCTGCGCAGCCAGTCCGCCGTGTGCCAGGCCGCGGACTCGGCGCCGACGACGCGGTCGATGTGCTCGGGGATCTCGCCGAGCTCGCGCACCTCGGTCGTCAGGGCCGGCGTCGCGACCCCGAGCTGGCCGCCCGGCTTGAGGAAGGTGGCGAGGTAGGGCGGGTAGTGGTCGCCGGTGCCGAAGTACTCCCACGCGTCGATGCTGAGGATGGCGTCGAACGAGCCCCGGCCGAAGGGGAGCGCGTGCGCGTCGACCCGCATCGCGAGGACGCGATCGTCGACGTTCTCCTTGCGGAAGACCGCGGCAGCCTCGGTGGGGTCGACCCACAGGTCGGCGGCCACGACGCTGACGCCGTACTCCCGCGCGAGGAAGACCGACGTCGCGCCCAGCCCCGAGCCGAGGTCGAGGACGCGCATGCCGGGTCGGAGGTCGAGGTCGGCGGCGAGGTCCTCGAGCAGCCATAGCGGGTGGGGGCCCATGTCGAGGTCGACGAGCCACTTCGCGTCGTAGCCGTTCGACTTCGGGTAGGCGTCGCGGGTCAGGTGGTCGAGGGCTGGCATGACCCGATCCTCCGGGACAGACCCCGACTGCGTCGACCCGGTTCCAGGCGGCGAGAAGCGGCCTCTCGACCGTGACCGGGCGGCGACACGTGGCCCGTCGACGGTCGGCGCGGCGCCTTGTCGCGTCAGGGCGCGGCCACGAGCCGCTCCGGGGTCAGGTCGGCGAGCGACGTGCACCCCGTGAGCGCCAGCTGGAGGTCGAGCTCGGCGCGCAGGTTGCGCAGCACCTCCGAGACCCCGTCGGCGCCGGCGAGGGCCAGACCGTAGACGTGTGGTCGCCCGATGCCGACGGCCGACGCGCCCAGGGCCAGGGCGACGAACGCGTCTGCGCCGCAACGGATCCCGCTGTCGAAGATCACCGGGGCGTCGGACCCGGCACCGCGCACGGCCTCGACGACTCCGGGCAGGGCGTCGAGCGCGGCGACGGACCGTTCGACCTGCCGGCCGCCGTGGTTGGAGACGTAGACACCGTCGACCCCGGCGTCCACGGCGCGTCGGGCGTCGTCGGGGTGCAGGATCCCCTTGAGCACGATCGGCAGGCTGGTCATGGTCCGCAGCCGCGGTAGGTCGTCCCACGTCAGCGAGGGTCGGCTGAAGACGTCGAGGAACGTCTCGACCGCGGCGCGCGGCTCGGGCGCCGTGAGGTTGTGCCGGGTGTCGCCCGGGTGGTTGCGGCTCATCGACACGAGCGTCGCGACCGCGGCCGGCGTGGGCCGCGGCCGGACCGCCGGCCCGGCGGCCGCCACCCGCTCGCGGACGAGCCGCTGGAAGACGGGGTCCGACGTGTACTGGGCGATGCCCTCGCCGCGGGCGAACGGCAGGTGCCCGAGGTCGAGGTCGCGTGGACGCCAGCCGAGGTATGCCGTGTCGAGGGTGACGACGAGGGCGTCGCTGCCGCACGCCTCGGCGCGCGAGACGAGGCTCTCGACGAGGTCGTCGTCGCTGCTCCAGTAGAGCTGGTACCAGTGACCGGACCCGGCGAGGGTGCGCGCGACGTCCTCCATCGGCACCGAGGCCTGGGTGCTGAGGATCTGGGTGACGCGCTGCTCGCGGGCGCCGCGGGCGACGGCGAGGTCGGCCTCGTCGTCGGCCATCGACAGGACCCCGACCGGGGCGACGAGGAAGGGGCTCTCGTGCCGACGGCCGAAGAGCTCGACGGACGTGTCGCGCTCGGTCGTGTCGACGAGCATCCGGGGCACGACGCGCCACCTCGAGAAGGCTGAGACGTTCGCGTCGGCGCTCGCCTCGGAGCCGGCCGAGCCTGCGACGTAGGCGAACCCGCGCTTCGACATGACCTTGCGGGCCGCCACCTCGAGCTGCGTGCCGTCGGTCGGGACCGCCGGGCGGCGGCCGAAAGCACCGGCCCGGTAGATCGCCGACTGGACGGTCCGTCCGACGCCCTCCTGTGGCATACGAGCTCCTCTGGTCGCACGGGCCCGGGCCGCGACGGTGCGGTCCGGGTGCTGCGCCCATCCTGCTACGTGGTCGACCCGGGGGTCACCACGAGATCGAGATGTTCTCGCGCCACCAGCGCTCGATCTCCGTGATGGTCTCGGTGGTCTCGGTGGGCTCGGCCGGCTCGGCCGGCTCGGCAGCGCCGCGGCTCCACAGCCGCAGGTAGAGGTCGACGGGGTCGCCGGTCAGGACGTGGTCGGCGTCGGCCCCACCCGAACCACCGGACCCCGACCGGACCCGGCTGGTCCGGATCGGCCGGCCGGTGTCGAGGTCGACGAGCCAGGCGACGTCGGCGCCGTCGGGGCGCACGAGCAGCCGGGTCGGGGCGCCGGGTGAGGCTCCCTCCTTGCGGCGGGTGACGAAGCCGACGAGCAGCTCGTCGATGCCGTCGAGCGCGACGGCGGGCCGGATCCACGTCTCGTCGGCGCGCGCGGGCCGTCCGAGCCGGGCCCCGAGCGCGTCGACGGCGTGGACCGTCGTCTCGTGGCACTGCCGGCGCGTCCAGAAGAGCCGCGGGGCAGGCGCGTCCTTGAGGAACACGACCGCGTCGAGGGCGTCCGGCGCGTCGACGATCGCCTGCAGCAGCGCCGTCGCCCCGTCGTCGAACCAGCCGAGCACGTCGGCGGACCGGCGCCCCTCGCGCGCGAGCGGCTCCGGCTCGACGGGCTCGCCGCGCAGGTGGCTCGCGGCCCAGCGGTGGACCATGCCCTGGTGGGTGACGAGGTCGAGCACCGTCCAGTCGGGGCACGTGGGGACGGGTGCATCGAGGCCAGCCGCCATCGCGTTGGCGCGCAGCACGGTCGCGGCACCCCCGAGGGCCTCGCCGAGGTCGTCGAGGGTCAGGCCGAGCGGTCCGGGCGCGGCGAGGGCGGCGTCGTCGATCGTGGACATCAGAGCCCCTGCACGTCCCGGGCCAGCAGCGCGAGCGCCGTCGACCCCTTGTCGGTGGCGACCTTCGCGTCGCCGGACGAGTAGGTGAGGCGTACGAGCACGTTGCCCACCTGCACGACGCCGACGTAGTCGTGGCGCGTCTCGTCCGGGGACGTCCGCGTCACGTCGACCCGGCCGAGCGGCATACCCTCCGCCACGTCGCGGCGCTGGTTGGCGACGGTCGTCGTGACGCCCTTGGCCGGCCGGGGGGCCCGGCACACCTGCGCCGCGACGAGCAGCGGCTCGGCCGCGTTCGCGGCCGACGCGAGGTCGGGGTAGGTGATCGCGGCGACGTCGGCGCGGACGCCTCCCGGCCCCTCCCAGGAGCGGGCGTATGCCGTCGGGCCGACGTCCCGGGCCACGGTGGGCCCGTTCGGGCACGACGTGAGGACGGCCTCCGTCACCGACTCGTCGTCCGTGCGGGTGAGCCCCCTGAGGTCGTGGCCACGGAGGTAGGAGGCGACGACGGCGGTGGCGTGCACGCGGGGTGGCACGACGCTCGAGGGCGGCGTGAGCGGCGCGTCGTCAGCGGCTGGGCTCGTCGGGGCGCCGGTGGCGCCTGCCGTTCCGGTCGTGCCTGCCGGGCGGGTGGCGGAAGACGGCGTCGCGACCGGCTGGCCGCACGCGGCGAGCACGAGAGGCAGCGCTGCGGCCGCGAGGGCGGCGGGCACGGGTCGTCGGGTGGCGGTCGGGCGAGCCATGGCAGCGAGTCTGCCGCATGGCCCCGAGGAGGACCCCGAGAGACCGGGCGGGCGGCGTGCGTGCCGCAGGAGCGGAGGGGACCGGCGGGCGCCGGCTGCCGGCGGCGGTAGATTTGCCCGGCGGGACGGTCACCACCGTCCGCCGCCGTGACCCGAGCGACATCCCGAGCACCACCCGGAGGCCCCCGTGGACGCCAGCGACCTGCTGCGCAACTCGCTCCTGCAGCTGTCCAAGCAGGAGAAGATCCGAGACGTCATCGAGAAGGCGCCCGTGTCGCGCTCGGTCGTCAAGCGCTTCGTGCCCGGTGCCGAGCGTGCCGACGTCGTCGGGGCCGCCTCCGAGATCGCGGCGTCCGGCCGCCTCTCGACGATCGACTACCTCGGCGAGGACACGACCGACCTCGCCCAGGCCCGGCACACGCGCGACGCCTACCTCTCGCTGCTGACGGCGCTGCGCGACCAGGGCCTCACCGAGGGCGGCTCCGTCGAGGTCTCGCTCAAGCTGAGCGCGCTCGGGCAGGCGCTGCCGGGCGACGGCAACGCCATCGCCCTGGACCACGCCCGTGAGATCTGCGAGCTGGCCAAGCAGGGCGGCACGACCGTGACCCTCGACATGGAGGACCACACGACCACCGACCTGACCCTCGACGCCCTGCGCGAGCTGCGGGCCGACTTCCCGACGGTGGGCGCCGTCGTGCAGGCCTACCTCTACCGCACCGAGGCCGACTGCCGGGACCTCGCCCACGCCGGGTCCCGTGTCCGGCTCTGCAAGGGCGCCTACAAGGAGCCCGAGTCGGTCGCCTTCCAGTCCGGAGCCGACGTCGACAAGTCCTACGTCCGGTGCCTCAAGATCCTCATGCAGGGCGAGGGCTACCCGATGGTGGCCTCGCACGACCCGAGGCTCATCGAGATCGCCGGCGCGCTCGCGGGCCAGGCCGGTCGCGACCCGAGGTCGTTCGAGTACCAGATGCTCTACGGCATCCGCCCCGAGGAGCAGAAGCGGATCTCCGACCGCGGCGACCAGATGCGCGTCTACATCCCGTACGGCCAGGAGTGGTACGGCTACCTCATGCGCCGGATGGCCGAGAAGCCCGCCAACGTCATGTTCTTCCTGCGCGGCGTCGCGACCAAGAGCTGAGCGGAGAGCCACGATGACGACGACGGCCATCTTCGGCGCGGGGGTCATGGGCGAGACCCTCGTCTCCGGCCTCATCCGCTCGGGCCGCACGCCCGGCGACCTCGTCGTCACCGGACGCACGCCGGAGAAGGTCAACGCCCTCGCCGAGCGCCACGGGGTGCGTGTGCTGGCCAACGCCGAGGCGGCCGATGTCGCCGACACGCTCGTGCTGTGCGTCAAGCCGCAGGACATGGCGGCGCTGCTCGACGAGATCCACGACCACGTCGCCCCCGGCAACGCCGTCATCTCGCTGGCTGCCGGCATCACGACGGAGTTCCTCGAGTCGCGGCTGCCCGAGGGCACGTCGGTCATCCGCGTCATGCCCAACACCCCGGCGCTCGTCGACCAGGGGATGGCCGGCATCTCGCCCGGCAGCCACTGCACCGACGACCACCTCGCCGAGGCCGAGGCGCTGCTCAGCTCGTGCGGCCGGGTCGTCCGGCTCGCCGAGAAGCACCTCGACGCCGTGACGGCGATCTCCGGCAGCGGCCCCGCCTACATCTTCTACGTCGTCGAGGCGATGATCGAGGCCGGCGTCGTGCTCGGTCTGCCGCGGGCCACGGCCACCGAGCTCGTCGTGCAGACGCTCTACGGGGCGGCGACGATGCTCAAGGAGACCCGGGAGCACCCGACGGTCCTGCGCGAGCAGGTCAGCTCGCCCGGCGGCACGACCGTGGCGGCCCTGCGCCAGCTCGACGACCACAAGGTCCGGGCCGCGTTCGTGACGGCCATCGAGGCCGCAGCGGCCCGCTCGAAACAGCTGGCGTCCGGGCAGGTCTGAGGGCATCGTGGGGTGATGGCCGAGCCCCACACCCACGACCAGCGCCTCCACCTGCACCCCGTCTCGCCGGAGGACTGGGAGTCGCACCGCGACGTCCGGCTCGCGATGCTCCAGGAGGCCCCCGACGCCTTCTGGTTCACCTATGCCGACGAGGCCGCCTACGACGAGGCCGACTGGCGCCAGCGGATCGAGGGCGCCTGGCTCGTGCAGGCCCGCGACGCCTCGGGGGTGCTCGGCAGCGCGGGGCTCGGTTCCCACTGGGAGCCCGAGCGGGCCACGACCGCAACGCTGTTCGGCATGTACGTCGCCCCGGAGGCCCGGGGACGTGGTGTCGGGGAGGCCCTGGTCCGAGCCGTCCTCGAGCAGGCGAGGCGCCTCGGCAAGACCGAGGTCGTGCTCGAGGTGACGAGCTCCAACGTGGTCGCCGAGGGGTTGTACGCGCGGTGCGGGTTCGTGCGCACCGGCGCGGTCCACGACCACCCGCGGCGCCCGGACCTGCGCGAGATCGAGATGGTCCACCGCTTCTGAGTCACCCTGTCGGCCAGTCGGTCCGAGGCGCCCCCGAACGTTCACCGCCCCGCGGGTGCGGTCCGGCAGGCTGTCGTGCGAAGGTGGACCCATGAGCGACATCACCGTGCGTCCCCTCGGCGAGGACGACTGGGAGGACTACCGTTCCGTCCGCCTCGCCGCACTGCGTGAATCGCCCGAGGCGTTCGTGGCTTCGGTCGACGAGGAAGAGTCCTACGGCGAGGACTTCTGGCGTGAACGCATGCAGCGCTCCGCACGGCTCGTGGCCGAGCGCGACGGCCGCGCCGTCGGCGTGGTCAGCGTCGGCACCGCCAAGGAGAGCGACGGCACGGCCGGCGAGCTCTTCGGGCTGTGGGTGCGGCCCGAGGCCCGTGGCTCCGGCGTCGCCACCCACCTCGTCAAGGACGGCGCCTCCCTCGCCGCCGAGCGCGGTCACTCCCACCTCGTCTACTGGGTCGGCACCGAGAACGGCCGGGCCGTCGCCTTCGCGAGCGGCATGGGCTTCCGCCCCACCGACTACCGCAGGCCGATGGGTGTCGTCAGCGAGGAGGACGGCGAGGAGGAGGTCGCCATGGTCCTGCCGCTCGGCGCCGACCACGGACCCACGCTGCGCCTCTGAGCCGGCGGCGCGCTCCAGCCCCACTGCGTTTCACGAACCCACCGTCCCCGCGCTCGGGACGGTGGGTTCGTCTGTGCCGGAAGCGAGCCCGACGTCAGGGGCGGGCGGCGAAACGCTCGATGAGCTCGACGGGCCCGCTGACGATGAGCATGTGGTGCGCCGAGATCTTCGTCTGCGGGACGGCGTAGGTGAAGTCCTCGCCCGGTGCCTTGACGCCGACCACGGTGACGCCGTACTTGCGGCGGATCTGGCTCTGCTCCAGCGTGAAGCCGATCGTCTCGGCCGGCGGCTTCAGCTTGACGATGGCGAAGCCGTCGTCGAACTCGATGTAGTCGAGCATCTTGCCGTTGACGAGGTGGGCCACGCGGCGACCGGAGTCGGCCTCGGGCGAGATCACGTGGTGCACCCCGATGCGGTCGAGGATGCGCTTGTGCTCGGGTGAGAGGGCCTTCGCCCAGATCGAGGGGACGCCCGCGTCGACGAGGTTGGCCGCTGCGAGGACCGACGACTCGACGGACGAGCCGATGCCGACGATCGCGATCCGGGGCTGCGCGTGGCGGATCATGTCGAGTGCCGTCGACTGCGCCATGTCGGCGTGCACGACCTTGGCCACCTTGTTCACGTAGCTCTCGGCGATGGCGTTGTCGCGCTCGACGGCGATGACCCGGTGGCCGAGCTTGGTGAGCTCGAGAGCGACGGCCGAGCCGAAGCGTCCCAGCCCGATGACGATGACGTCGTCGTCGAAGAGCCGGTTGCGGCCCATGGGTGTTACCTCCGTCGTCCGTGGCGCGTTTCCGCGATAGCGTCTCAATCATGCCAACTCAGGCCCGGGTCGTCTGGGACTCCTCCTTCACGAGATACGACTTCGGCCCCACGCACCCGATGGCGCCCGCTCGCCTGGACCTCACGGCCCGGCTCTGCGACGCCCTCGGTGTCTTCGACGTCGACGGCGTCGAGGTGGTCGGCGCCGAGGTGGCCACCGACGAGCTGCTGGCCACCGTCCACGACGACGACTACGTCGCCGCGGTCAAGGCCGCCTCGACCGACCCCTCCGCTGCCGACGACGCGTACGGCCTCGGCACCGAGGACGACCCGGCCTTCGTCGACATGCACGATGCCAGCGCCCGGGTCGTGTCCGGCACGGTCGACAGCTGTCGCGCCGTCTGGGAGGGCGAGGCCGAGCACGCCGTCAACTTCACGGGCGGCCTGCACCACGCGATGCGGGGCAAGGCGAGTGGCTTTTGCGTCTACAACGACATCGCCGTCGGCATCCAGTGGCTCCTCGACCACGGCGCCGAACGTGTCGCCTACGTCGACGTCGACGTGCACCACGGCGACGGCGTCGAGCGGATCTTCTGGGACGACCCCAGGGTGCTGACGATCTCGGTCCACGAGACCGGTCGGGCCCTCTTCCCGGGCACCGGGTGGCCGAGTGACGTCGGTGGCCCCGACGCGGAGGGCACCGCCGTCAACGTCGCGCTGCCGCCCGGCCTCAGCGACGCCGGCTGGCTGCGCGCCCTGCATGCCGTCGCCATGCCGCTCATCCGCGCCTTCAAGCCCGACGTGCTCGTGACCCAGCACGGGTGCGACACCCACGCGGAGGACCCCCTCGCGCACTTCGCCGTCACGGTGGACGCCCAGCGGGCCGCGGCCGACGCGCTCCACCGCCTCTCGCACGAGGTGTGCGAGGGCCGCTGGGTCGCCCTCGGAGGTGGCGGCTACGAGGTGATCGGTGTCGTGCCCCGCACGTGGACGCACCTGACAGCCATCGCCGCCCACGCCCCGATCCCGACGAGCACCCCGGTCCCCGAGGACTGGCGTGCCCACGTCGAGCAGATCTTCGGCCGTCCGGGTCCGCGACGGATGGGCGACCTGACCGCCGAGGACGGGCCGCTCTGGTGGCGCTCGTGGGAGATGGGCTACGACCCCGCGAGCGAGGTCGACCGCGCCGTCATGGCGACGCGCACGGCCGTCTTCCCGCTGCACGGGCTCGACGTCCACTTCGACTGAGTCATCTGCGCCTCACTTCGTTCCGGCGCGTGCCGCGGCGCCCTTCAGGCGTCGCCTTCCTCCGCTCCGCTCGCTCGTTCCTCGCTCGCTGCGCTGCGTCCAGACGACGCCGGCGCCTCGGCTCTGTTGTTGGCGCCTCGCTTCGTTCCGGCGCGTGCCTCGGCGCCCTTCAGGCGTCGCCTTCCTCCGCTTCGCTCGCTCGTTCCTCGGTCGCTGCGCTGCGTCCAGGCGACGCCGGCGCCTCGGCCGGGTGGACCGAGTTCCTCATCGCAATCCGGTTGGTCCTACGGCGCTGGGGCGCCTAGCATGACGGCACGGCGACGACGGGCCTGACGATCCTGAGCCGAGCACGACCAGAGGCCGTCCGCGATCCGCGGCGGCGAAGGTGTGGTGGCACAGCGACATTCCCCATCGCCCACACCTCCGGGGCACCAACCCTCTGGAGGTGAACGGAATGCAACCAACCCAACCCACGACCCTTGCTCCTCGCGTGCTCGCGCGGGACCTCGCGTCCGTCGAACCCGGCGAGCGGGTCACGCTCGCCGGCTGGATCCACCGGCGCCGCGTCCTCGCGAGCGTCACGTTCCTCGTGCTGCGCGACCGTTCGGGCCTGGCCCAGGTCGTCGTCAAGGACCGCGAGACCGTCGACCAGCTCTCGGGTCTGCCGGAGGAGACCGTCGTCGAGGTGACCGGCACCGTGTCGGCCAACGAGTCGGCCCCCGGTGGTGCCGAGCTCGTGGAACCGGTCATCACCCCGCTCACCGAACCGGCGGTCGCGCCACCCACCGAGCTGTGGCGCCCGACCTTCGGCGCCGGGCTGCCCACGCACCTCGACCACGCGGCGGTGACCCTGCGCCACCCGCGCCACCGGGCTGCCTGGCAGCTCGCGAGCGCGTCGATGCGAGGCTTCCGCGCTGCGCTCGGAAGCCTCGAGTTCACCGAGATCGCGACCCCGAAGCTCGTCGGCACGGCCACCGAGTCGGGGGCCAACGTCTTCACCGTCGACTACTTCGGACGCACGGCCTACCTCGCGCAGAGCCCGCAGCTCTACAAGCAGATGCTCGTCGGGGTCTTCGAGCGGGTCTTCGAGGTCGGTCCGGTCTTCCGGGCCGAGCCGCACGACACGGTGCGCCACCTCGCGCAGTACACCTCGCTCGACGCCGAGCTGGGCTTCATCCGTGACCACCACGACGTGCTCGCCGTCCTGCGCGAGGCGATCGCGGGCATGGTCGAGGGCATCCGGGAGTATGCCGCCGACGCCGCTGCGCTCCTGGGCGTCGAGCTGCCGCAGGTGCCGGAGCACTTCCCCGTCATCCACTTCAGCGACGCCCTCGCGAGGGTCGGCGCCGACCCAGACGAGCCCGACCTCAGCCCCGCGCACGAACGCGCGCTCAGCGAGTGGGCCAAGACGGCATACGGCTCGGACTTCCTTGCGGTGGAGGGCTATCCGATGGGCAAGCGGCCCTTCTACACGCACCCGCAGCCGGGCGACGAGCGGTGGAGCAACAGCTTCGACATGCTCTTCCGCGGGCTCGAGCTGACGACCGGAGGGCAGCGCCTGCACCGGCCCTCGGACTATGCCGCGGCGATGGAGCGCACCGGGACCGACCCCGGGGTCCTGACCGGCTACCTCGACGCCTTCGCCCACGGCATGCCTCCGCATGGCGGGTTCGCCATCGGTCTGGAAAGGTGGGTCGGGCGGCTGACAGGTGCCGAGAACATCCGCGAGGTGACCCTCTTCCCGCGTGACCTGCACCGCCTGGAGCCATGACGAGCCGGGAGATCCACAGTGATCTCACCGGCGTGTCGAGTTGCGCGTGATCGATTCGTTCTCCCGTTCGCTTCCCCTCCAGTCACATCTGCCCCTAATGTTGCTTCTTGCACCTGCGTGCAGTTTCGCCGGAGGGGAAGCCGTCGACGCGCGGGTGCAAACCCACCGAAGATCGGGGTAACACATGTCGAATGAGCGCCAGCTCGCCGAGGTGCGGTTTCTGACCGTCGCCGAGGTCGCCTCGATCATGCGCGTGTCGAAGATGACCGTCTACCGGCTCGTCCACGGCGGAGACCTTCCGGCCGTACGCGTCGGCCGCTCCTTCCGGGTTCCGGAGGATGCGGTGCACAAGTACCTCCAGACGTCCTTCATCGACACCGCGTGACAGCAGCGTCACCACGCACCCGAGGGGGCGGCCGCGACCACCCGGTCCGGCCGCCCCCTCGGCGTTGGTGCAGGTGCGCTCGTCGACGCGCTTTTGGGGTAGGGAGCCCGCACGCGCTACCCTGTGAGCCTGTTCGGCTCGTGAAGTTCGACCTACCCTTCTCCGAGGGGTGTCGACGCAGGTCGGCACCAGCACAGTTCGAGGACACGTCTCACGACAAGGACAAACATGGGTTCTGTCATCAAGAAGCGCCGCAAGCGGATGGCGAAGAAGAAGCACCGCAAGCTGCTGCGCAAGACGCGCCACCAGCGTCGCAACAAGAAGTGACCTGACCAGCTCAGGCATACCGGCGGAATCGCCCCGCACGCTCTCGACCCTCACCTCCGGTGGGGGTCGTTCGCGTTCCCGGGGTCTGTCGGACACCGAGCCTCGACGAGGGCCGACGGGAGCGCCGATGGAGAGGCTCGACACATCCGACCATGAGGTGCCACGCCCGGGTACGGATCGAGCAGGGTCTCGGTAGGCTGCGAGGGTGGGGGTGCGAGAACTCCTCCGCAGCGCGCGCCATCCTCGAACCCGCTCGAGCAGCGCCCGTGCACGACGTCCGCACCGACCGACGACAGGAGGATCCGATGGCCAAGGTCGTCCTGGTCACGGGGGTGTCCCGCTACCTCGGTGGCCTCTTCGCCCGAAGGCTCTCGACGGATCCGTCGATCGAGCGCATCCTCGGCGTCGACGTCGTGCCGCCCAAGCACTCCATCGGCCGGGCCGAGTTCGTGCGCGCCGACATCCGCAACCCGATGATCGGGCGCATCATGGCGCAGGCGGAGGTTGACACGGTCGTGCACATGAACGTCATCGCGACCCCCAAGGACTCCGGCGGTCGGGTGACGCAGAAGGAGATCAACGTCATCGGCACGATGCAGCTGCTCGCCGCGTGCCAGAAGTCCGAGTCGGTCTCGCGACTCGTCGTCAAGTCGTCCGCCGCCGTCTACGGCTCCTCGCCCCGCGACCCGGCGATGTTCAGCGAGGACATGAACCCCAAGACCCTGCCGCGCACGGGCTTCGGCAAGGACTCCGTGGAGGTCGAGGGCTACGTCCGGGGCTTCTCGCGGCGCCGGCCCGACGTCGAGATCACGATGCTGCGCCTGGCCAACGTCGTGGGACCGAGCATCCACACCGCCATCACCGACTACTTCTCGCTGCCGCTCGTGCCGATCCCACTCGGCTACGACGCCCGCTTCCAGTTCATCCACGAGGACGACGCCACGGCGGCCATGATCCTCGCGACCACCGGACCGCCCGCCGGGATCGTCAACGTCGCCGGCGACGGTTTCCTCACCGTGACGCAGTGCACCGCCATCGCGCGGCGCCCCGTCGTCCCGGTGCCGCTCTCGGCCGCCGGTCTCATCGGCACCATCGTCAAGCGCAGCGGCTTCGCCGACTTCTCGTCAGACCAGCTGACCTTCCTCGCCTTCGGCCGGGGTCTCGACACGACCCGGATGCGCTCCGTTCTCGAGTTCGAGCCCCACTTCACCACGCGAGAGGCCTTCGAGGACTACGCGCGTCACCTGCGGCCCGCCGTGCCCGGTGTCGAAGGTGTCGGCGAGGTCGTCAGCGACGCCGCCGGTGGCACCGCCGCAGCCCTCTCCCGCGTCTTCGACAGGATCCAGCCGTGAGCGCCGACCCGAGCAAGGCCGCCGACTCGACGACGTCCGGCGGGGCTGAGACGACGAAGGCCACGTCCGCGCCGTCGACCTCAACGACGGGCGCACCCAAGAAGCCGACGGGGACGAAGCCGACGGGGACGAAGTCGACTGGGACGAAGTCGGCGAAGACGAAGCCTGCGAAGCCGGCCAAGGCGAAGACGCCGAAGACCCCGAAGACGACGAAGAGGACCGCGCCGGCCACGAAGGCCGAGCCGGCCACGGTCACGAGCGAGAGGCCTGTCGCGACCTCGGGCCGCCCGGCCCGGGGAGCCTTCGCGGCCGGAGCGGCCCGTGCCTCGGGCGAGCGCCGGCGCCGCGCGGGGACGCCCCTCATCCCCACGGCGCCGGTCGAGGTGAGCGCGGCGCGACGCCTCGCGACCGGCGCAGGCGCCGACACCGTCGCCGACGACCTCATCGAGGCGGCGGTGACCGAAGGCCCGACCGAGCCCGAGTCCCGCCGCGCCCGGACGCCGTCGAGCCGGTCCGCGCGCGACGAGGTCCCGAGCGAGGGGGCCGACGCCGCCGGACCCGACGCAGCCTTCGAGTCCGCCGAGCCCGACGCAGCCTTCGAGGTCGCCGACATCACCGAGCCCGGGGACCCCGCCGACACCCTGCCGGCAGAGCCGACACCGCCACGGACCAGGCCGAGCCGCGCGTCGATGCGTTCGCCCCGTCGCGCGGGCGCGGGGGAGCCTGCCCGGCTGCGTGCCGTCCCGCCGGTCGAGGAGGTCGCCCAGCGCGGCGTCCGCCCCGAGGCCGAGCCGGAGACACGGCATACGCCCGCTGGAGACGGAGGCGGCTGGGAGCACGCGCTGACGTCGGGGCTGCAGTCGCGGGCCGAGAAGCTCGTCGGCGCGGTGCTCGACGGGGCCGAGCTCAGCTCGGAGTCCCGCCCGGGCCCGGCCGAGCTCGTCGAGCTCGCCGTCAACGTGCTGCGCGCCGCCGCCACCTCGGCCGGGGTGCCCGCCGAGGAGGTCGAGCGACAGGTCGCCGAAACCCTTGCCTACCTCCGGCGCCGTCTCACGGGCGACTACGTCGTCGACGAGTTCGGCTTCGACGAGGACTACACCGTCAACGTCCACCTGCCGCTGCTGCGCCCGCTCTACCGCTCGTGGTTCCGGGTCGAGGTGCGCGGCATCGAGAACATCCCCGACGTCGGCGGAGCCCTCGTCGTCGGCAACCACTCCGGCACCATCGCGATGGACTCCCTCATGACGCAGGTGGCCGTCTACGACGAGCACCCACGCAACCGGCACCTGCGGATGCTCGGAGCCGACCTCGTCTTCCAGATGCCCTTCATCGGCACCATGGCCCGGCGCTCGGGCACGACCCTTGCGGCCAACTCCGACGCCGAGCGACTCCTCAGCAGCGGCGCCCTCGTCGGCGTCTGGCCCGAGGGCTTCAAGGGTGTCGGCAAGCCGTTCAGCGAGCGCTACAAGCTGCAGCGCTTCGGCCGCGGTGGGTTCGTCTCGGCCGCCCTGCGCGCCGGCGTGCCGATCGTGCCGGTGTCGATCGTCGGGGCCGAGGAGATCTACCCGATCCTCGGCAACATGCCCGCCGTCGCCCGGCTGCTCGGGCTGCCCTACGCCCCGATCACGCCGACGTTCCCGCTGCTCGGCCCCCTCGGCATGGTGCCACTGCCGAGCAAGTGGCTCATCGAGTTCGGGCCGCCCATCGAGACCACGAGCTTCGGGCCCGACGCCGCCGACGACCCCATGCTCGTCTTCGACCTCACCGACCAGGTGCGCGAGACGATCCAGCAGACGCTCTACAGCCTGCTCATGCAGCGCAAGTCCGTCTTCCTCTGACCGGCGCCCGCCCGTGACCGCCGGTCGCGACGGAACCGCGAGGAGACCGACACGCGTTCAGGTCAGGGCAGGATCTTCGTCGGTAGCGGCACCGGCACCGTGGGGGCGCCGAGGGTCACCGACGGCAGCGGGATCGTCGCGCCGGGCAGCGTGACGCCACCGCCGCCGACCCTGATCGTCGAGGACGTGACGCCCACCCCCGGCAGGCTGACCGTGGCACCCGGGAGCGTGACTCCGCCGCCACCGACAGCGACGGACGAGCTCGTGACCCCGACGCCGGGCAGGTTGATCCTGCCGCCGGGGAGGGTGACGCCGCCGGTGACGGTGACGCCGGGCACGGAGACGCCGGGCACCGGCACGCCGCCAGGGACGGGCACCGTGACCACCGGGGGTCGCGGCGCCGAGCCGGTGGGCCGTGGGGTCGTCGTGGCCCCGGGTCGAGATGGCGCGGTGCCCGGGGCGGACGTGCCGCTCACCGGGCTGCTGGGCCGGACCGCACCCGGCAGTCGTGCCAGGGCCTGTCGGGCCTGGGTGGCTCGGTCGCCGCACACGCCGCAGGCGGCCAGCTCCCTCAGGGTGGCTACCTGGCCCGCGCCGAGCAGGTCCCGCAGACGCTGCCAGGACGCGAGCGAGCCGGTGGGCACCCGGGCTCGCATCGCGTCGACCTGCGGGATGGCGCGGGTGTAGAAGTCGGCCAGCTCGGTCAGCGCGTCAGCGCGGTGCTCGGTGCGGTAGACCTCCATGAGGATGGTCTGGGCGCGGCCGGTCGCGTCCGTCGCGGCGTCGTAGGCCGTGTCGAGGTCGTGCGTCGACGGCGAGCCTCCGTCGATGAGGTCGCGGGCATCGGCGATGTGCTCCTGCGCCTGGGCGAGGTAGGTCAGGCCCTCGTCGTAGCGGGAGCCCGCCAGCTGGACGGCGGCCCGGTCGAGCAGCTGCTTGACGCCGTAGAGCGCGTCGCCGGGCACGGCCGAGCGGGACGCGAAGCCGAGGGCGCCGCCGATGACGAGGATGCTGGCGGCCGCGGCGGCGATGAACTTCAGCGGCCGCGCCGCCACGCGGAGGATCGACACGGTGCCGCCGTCGCGCGGACCGTAGTCGGCGGCGTCGGCGGCGTCGGCGGCGTCGGCGGCGTCGGCGGCGTCGGCGGCGTCGGCTCGGGCGGGTCCGTCCTCGTCGCCGTCGACCGGGTCTGCGGGTGCGAGGGGGACGAGGGGAGTGACCGCGGTGGCGTCGTCGGCCAGCAGTCGGGCGCGCAGGTCGGAGACGAACTCGGCCCGCGGTGCCAGACCGGCCTGGTCGACGGCCTGCACGGCGTGCAGCACCGCGACGAGCTCGAGGATGCCGGGCTCGGAGACCTGCTCGCCCTCGAGGGCGCGCTGGAGGAGCTCGCCGTCGGCGTTCGCACCGAGGTCCATGTCCCTCCTCCGTCTCGAGTCCGTCTGGTTCGTCGTGCTGGTGTGCTGGCTGGTCGTGCTTGCTGGTCCCGCTCGTCGGTCGTCCCGTCAGGGCGTGCCGGGTGCCCTCGCCCGACCCGGCGGCCCCGGCTGGGACGACACGGCACGGCATACGACACGTGGTGCGGCGAGGGGTGGGTGGTGCGGGTCGTTCGTCAGGGGCCGGAGCACCGCCATCGCTGCCACCCCGCCGCCTGCGTTCACACGTTCCACGGTCGCGCCGGTCAGCGCGCCGAGCGTCGGTCCGGGCCCACACGCACCGTCCCTACGCCATGAGAACGACGAGGGTGTCTGTGGGGTTACGCGGATCACAGCTCGACTCCTTCGAGGGCCTTGCGCAGCGCCCGGGTGGCGCGCAGCTGGAGCTGCTTGACGGCCCCCTCGGACTTGTCGAGGATCTTCGCGGTGTCGGCGAGGCTGAGTCCCTGGAGGAAGCGCAGGGTGATGCACTCGGCCTGGTCGGAGCCGAGCTCCTTGATCGCCGAGACGAGGCGCTCGTCGCGCAGCCGGGTCAGCACCTCGGTGTCGGGGGCGTCGACCCGCTCGTCGGCGTCACGCATGTCGGCGGTCGCCACCTCGAACCGGAACTTCGCCGACTTCACGTGGTCGGCGATGAGGTTGCGCGCGATGGTGACGAACCACGCCGCGATGTCCTTGCCCTGCCACGTGAACGAGTCGATCCGGCGCATCGCCCGGAGGAAGGTCTCGGACGTGAGGTCCTCGGCGAGCGCGCGGTTGGCGACCCGGACGAGCACGTAGCGGAAGACCGTGTCGACGTAGACGTCGTAGAGCTGCGCGAACGCCTCCTTGTCGCCGCCCTGGGCGAGCTCGACGAGGGCCGCGATGCGGGCCTGCTCGTCGGCGTCGCGCTCCGGGTGCCGCCGCCAGCCGGCAGAGCCGGGGGAGCCCGGGGAGGTGCGAGTCAGCCCGCCACCCTCGGCGCCTGCATCGGCCAGGGCCGACCAGATGGCGTCGAGCGCCGAGCGCCACGTCGGCAGGGCGTATGCCGCGGGCGCGAGGATCGCCGGGACCGTGCCCGGCAGTGCCGGGCACGGTCCAGGCGTCATCGACGCCCGCCCCGGGGTCGTTCCCGGTGCGAGGACAGGTGGGGGCCGGCGGCCCGACGTCCTGTTCGCGCGCATTGTGGACAGTCTGTCGGAATGCGCCCGCGGATGGGACCCCGACGACGTTTTGTGGTGCACCCGACGTGCGGCGCCGCGAGCGTGCCTACAGTGGTCGGCATGACGAGCGAGCAGCCCCTCGACGCTCCAGACCCTCCCGCTGTCCCGGCTGCCGGGGCCCTACCGCGGGTCGTCCTCCTCGGGCGCGCCGGATGCCACCTGTGCGACGAGGCGCGCGCCGTCGTCGAGCGGGTGACGGGCGAGCTCGGCGTGGCCTGGCAGGAGCAGTCCGTCGATGACGACCCGGAGCTGCTGCGGCGCTACGCCGAGCAGATCCCCGTGACGTTCGTCGACGGGCGGCGCCACGACTTCTGGCGGGTCGACGAGGCACGCCTGCGCGCCGCGCTCCGGTGACCTGCCTCACCGGCGCATCCCATGCCGTGGTAGGCCGTCGAAGTCAACTTTGTGCATGGGTTCACAAACGTCTAGCCTGATCGGGTCCCCACGTGCTCCACGTGTGGGAGAACGCCTCGTTCGAGAGGAGCCGGTGAGCAAGAGTGTCCGCCGACCCAGCACTGCGTCGCGAGATCCCCGACGCAACCGTCGCGCGGCTTCCCGAGTACCTCCGAACGCTCTCGCGCCTCGCTGAGGACGGCGTCCTGTCGGTCTCGTCGGAAGAGCTCGCGGCCGAGGTCGGAGTGCGCTCCGCGCAGCTGCGCAAGGACCTCAGCCACCTCGGCTCCTACGGGGTCCGCGGCGTGGGCTACGACGTCGAGACGCTCGCCCTCGAGATCTCCCGCGCCCTCGGTCTGACCGAGGACTGGCCCGTCGCCATCGTCGGGATGGGCAATCTCGGGCACGCGCTCGCCTCCTACTCCGGCTTCGTCACCAAGGGCTTCCGCATCGTCGGTCTCTACGACGACGACCCCGCGCTCGCCGACGAGAAGATCGTCGGGGTGGCGATCCGCCCGCTCGCCGAGCTCACCGAGCACCACGCCGTCGACCCCATCGCCATCGGCGTCATCGCGACGCCGGCGCCCGCCGCCCAGGCCGTCTGCGACGCCCTCGTCGGCGCGGGCATCAGCTCGATCCTCAACTTCGCGCCCGCGGTGCTCTCCGTCCCGAGCGGCGTGGACGTACGCCGGGTCGACCTCTCGACCGAGCTGCAGATCCTCGCCTTCCACGCCCAGCGCAAGTCGCTGGCCGCGGGCGACCTCCGGTCGGCGGTGGCCGCCCCATGAGCCTTCTCGTCATCGGACTGTCCCACCACACCGCCCCGCTGTCGGTGCTCGAGGCGCTCTCGGAGCGCCCCGGGCGTGCCGAGGCCATCGCCGCCTCCGTGCTCAGCTCGGCCACGGCCACCGAGGCCGTCGTGCTCTCCACGTGCAACCGCCTCGAGGTCTACGCGTCGGTGCCGGCCTTCCACCCCGCCGTCGCCGCCATCGGTGAGGCGCTCGCCCTCGCTGCCGGGGTCGAGGAGCCCGAGGGGGCGCGCCGCGTCGCCGACCTGCCGCCGGGCGACCCCGCCGACGCCCTCGCCGACCGTGCCGAGGCCCTCGCCGACCACCTCTACGTGCGCTACGACGACGCCGCCGTCGCCCACGCCTTCACCGTCGCCTGCGGGCTCGACTCGATGGCCGTCGGCGAGGCCCAGATCCTCGGCCAGATGCGCGACTCGCTCGCCGGGGCCCAGAGCCGGGGTCAGGTGGGGGAGTCGCTCAACGCGCTCTTCCAGGGCGCCCTGCGCGTCGGCAAGCGCGCCCACACCGAGACCGACATCGACCAGCACAGCGTCTCGCTCGTGCAGATCGCGCTCGAGGAGGCGACCGCGGTCCTCGGCCCGCTCGAGGGTGTCGCCGCCGCGGTCGTCGGGGCCGGTGGCATGAGCGGCCTCGCCGCCGCGACCGTCCGCCGCCAGGGCATCGGGTCCCTCACCATCGTCAACCGCACGCCCGAGCGTGCCGAGCGCCTCGCGGCCACGACGTCCGGCGTGGCCCGTCCCTGGGACGACCTGACCGACGTCCTCGCCGAGAGCGACCTCGTCGTCACGTGCACCGGGGCGGTCGGCCACGTCATCACGGCCGACATGCTGGCCGCGAGCGCGAGCCGCCGCGGGGGTCGACCCCAGGTCGTCGTCGACCTCGCCCTCCCGCGCGACGTCGAGCCCGTCGTCTCCTGGCCGCACGCCGTCCCGGGCGTCTCGCTCGTCGACCTCCAGTCGCTGGGACTCCTGCTCGAGGGCCGCGCCGACACCACCCAGGTCGTCCGTGTGCGCGAGCTCGTCACCGGTGAGGTCGCCGACTACCTGACGCGCCGCATGGAGAAGTCCGTGGCGCCCACCGTCGCCGCCCTGCGCGCGCGTGCCGCCGCCCTCGTCGCGACCGAGATGGAACGGCTCGACCAGCGGCTGCCCGGCCTCGACGAGGCCACCCGTGCCGAGGTCGGCCTCGCCGTGCACCGCATCGTCGAGAAGCTGCTCCACACGCCGACCATGCGGGTCAAGGAGTTCGCGATGGAAGGCAGCGGCGACGACTACGCCGCCGCCCTGCGCGAGCTCTTCGACCTCGAGCCCAAGGACGTCGCCAACGTGTCCACGCCGCCGAAGCGGGCCCAGCCATGACCGCCCTGCGTCTCGGCACGCGCAGATCGGCCCTCGCCACCACCCAGTCCGGGTGGGTGGCCGACCGCCTGCGCGAGGCCGGCCACGAGGTCGAGCTCGTCGAGATCACGACCGAGGGCGACGTCTCGGGCGAGCTGCTCACCGCGATCGGTGGCACCGGCGTCTTCGCCGCGGCCATCCGACGAGCCCTGCTCGATGGTCGCATCGACGTCGCCGTGCACTCGCTCAAGGACCTCCCGACGGCGCCCGAGCCCGGTCTCGTCGTCGCCGCCGTGCCGGTGCGCGAGGACAGCCGCGACGTGCTCGTGGCGCGCGACGGGCTGACGCTCGGCGAGCTGCCCGCCGGTTCGGTCGTCGGCACCGGCTCGCCGCGTCGCACGGCCCAGATCGCAGCGCTCGGGCTCGGCATCGAGATCCGGCCGATCCGCGGAAACGTCGACACCAGAATCGGATTCGTCTCCTCGGGTGCGCTCGACGCCGTCGTGCTGGCGCGCGCCGGTCTCGCCCGGCTCGGCCGTCTCGACGAGGCCACCGAGGTCATCGACCCGATCCAGGTGCTGCCGGCACCGGGTCAGGGCGCCCTCGCCGTCGAGTGCCGGTCCGACCGCGACGACGTCGTGGCCGCCGTGTCCGTCCTCGACGACCCCGACACGCGAGCCTGCGTCGAGGCCGAGCGCTCGCTGCTCGCGACGCTCGAGGCCGGTTGCACCGCACCCGTCGGGGCGCTCGCCGAGGTCGTCGAGGGCGACGACGGCCTCGAGCTGTCGCTGCGTGCCTTCGCCGGCACGGAGGACGGCTCCGTCGAGCTGCGCCGCTCGCTCGTCGGGCCCTACGACGAGCCGGTGGTTCTCGGCTCGCGCCTCGCCCGGATCCTCCTGGAGGACGGCGCCGCCGACCTCCAGGTCGCCACGTCAGCTGGACCTGCCCCAGACCACGCCCCACACCAACCGGAGCAAGTTTCGTGACTCCTTCCCACCAGCCGTCAGAGCAGACGGGCTCGACTCCCACCCACGCGACGACGCCGGCGTGTGTCGCCTTCGTCGGCTCCGGACCGGGCGACCCCGGCCTCATGACGCTGCGCGGCCGCGACCTGCTCGCCGCCGCCGACGTCGTGATCCTCGACCGGATCGCCCGCGACGACGTCGTGCTCGAGCACGCCCGCCCCGACGTCGAGATCATCGACGCCGGGCACGGCGAGCAGGGCCAGGAGCTCACCCACGCGGTGCGCGCCAAGCTCGTCGTCAAGGCCGCGAAGTCGGTCGCCCCCGGCGGCCTCGTCGTGCGCCTCATGGACGGTGACCCCGCGACCTTCAACGGCCTCGTCGAGGAGGTGCGTGCCTGCCGCAAGGCCGGCATCACCTACGACGTCGTGCCGGGGGTGTCGGCGCTCACCGCCGGGCCCACGTATGCCGGAGTGCCCCTGACCTCGAAGTCGACCGGGGCCGTCCACGTCGTCGGCGTCGACCGCTCCGGCGTCGACTGGTCCGCCTACGCGGCCGACACCGACACCCTCGTGCTGCTCGGCGGCACCGAGGCCATCCGGGCCGCCCTCGCTGCGCTGCGCGCGGCAGGACGTCCGGCGGACGCCCTCGTGGCGCTGACGGCATACGGCACGACCGTGCGCCAGTCCTCCGTCGCGACGACCCTCGGCGACGCCGACGGGATCTTCGGTGGCAAGGAGCCGCTGCAGGTGTCGCTCGCGGTCGTGTCTCCCAACGTCGGGCTGCGTGACGAGTTCTCGTGGTTCGAGTCCAAGCCGCTCTTCGGCTGGAAGGTGCTCGTGCCGCGCACCCAGGCCCAGGCCGGCTCCATGGTCGACCGGCTCGCCGGCTACGGCGCGACGGCCGACGTCGTGCCGACCATCTCCGTCGAGCCGCCGCGCACGCCGCAGCAGATGGAGAAGGCCGTCAAGGGCCTCGTCACCGGACGCTATGAGTGGGTCGGCTTCACCTCGGTCAACGCCGTGCGCGCCGTGCGCGAGCGCTTCGAGGAGTTCGGGCTCGACGCCCGGGCCTTCGCCGGCCTCAAGGTCGCCGCGGTCGGGGGCGTCACCGCCGCCGCTCTCCGCGAGTGGGGCATCAACCCCGACCTCGTGCCCGCGGGCGAGCAGTCCGCTGCCGGCCTGCTCGAGTCGTGGCCCGAGTTCGACGAGGTCCTCGACCCGATCAACCGCGTGCTGCTGCCGCGCGCCGACATCGCGACCGAGACGCTTGTCGCCGGCCTGCGCGACATGGGCTGGGAGGTCGACGACGTCACGGCCTACCGGACGGTCCGCGCCGCCCCGCCGGCCGCGTCGATCCGCGACGCCATCAAGGGCGGCGACTACGACGCCGTGCTCTTCACGTCGAGCTCGACGGTGCGCAACCTCGTCGGCATCGCCGGAAAGCCCCACGCCGCAACGGTCGTCGCGTGCATCGGACCGGCCACGGCCAAGACCGCGCAGGAGCACGGCCTCCGGGTCGACGTCCTCGCGCCCGAGGCCTCGGCCCTCAGCCTCGTCGACGCGCTCGCCGGCCACGGCGTCGGTCTCGCCGTCGCGGCGACCGAGGCGGGCCAGTCGGTGCAGCGTCCCAGCGACAAGCGTCCGGCCTCGCGCCGCCGCGCCCGCTGAGACGAGGCCCCGATGATCGAGCGTCCCCGTCGCCTGCGCCAGACCCCCGTCCTGCGATCCCTCGTCGCCGAGACCCGGCTGCACCCGCGTGACCTCGTGCTGCCCGTCTTCGTCGGCGAGGGCCTGACGGAGCCGCGCTCGATCACGAGCATGCCGGGCGTCGACCAGCACACGCTCGAGAGCGTCGTCGAGGTCGCCCACCGCTGCGTCGCGGCCGGACTCGGCGGGATCATGCTCTTCGGGGTGCCGCAGGAGAAGGACGCGACCGGCTCGGGCGCCGTCGACCCCGACGGCATCCTCAACGTCGCCCTGCGCGCCGTCCGCGACGCCGTTGGTGACGACCTCGTCGTCATGGCCGACACGTGCCTCGACGAGTTCACCGACCACGGGCACTGCGGCGTGCTCGACGAGCACGGTCGCGTCGACAACGACGCCACCAATCTCCTCTACGCCGAGATGGCCGTCGCGCAGGCTCGCGCGGGCGCCCACGTCGTGGCGCCCTCCGGGATGATGGACGGGCAGGTCGCCGTCATCCGCGAGGCGCTCGACGCCGAGGGCCTCACCGACACCGTGATCCTCGCCTACTCCGCCAAGTACGCCTCGGCCTTCTTCGGGCCCTTCCGCGAGGCCGTCCAGTCGAGCCTGCAGGGCGACCGCCGCACCTACCAGCAGGACCCGGCCAACATCGTGGAGTCCCTCCGCGAGATCGATCTCGACATCGCCGAGGGCGCCGACATGGTCATGGTCAAGCCGGCGATGTCCTACCTCGACGTCGTCGCGGCCGCTGCCGAGCGGGCGTCGGTGCCGGTCGTGGCCTACCAGGTGTCGGGCGAGTACTCCATGATCCACGCGGCCGCGGCCAACGGCTGGATCGACCTCCGGAGCGCCGCGATCGAGTCCCTCACCTCGATCCGCCGCGCCGGTGCGCAGGTCGTGCTGACGTACTTCGCGCTCGACGTGGCCGAATGGACCGCCTGACACCACTACCATCTGTGCAATCGCAGGAGGTTGACATGTCAGGTACAGGGGATGACGGCGTGCGGTGGCTCAGTGACGCCGAGCAGGCGTCGTGGCGGGCCATCCTGCGCGGCACGAGGCTGCTCGAGCGCGCGCTCGACGACGCGCTCGGCGACGCCGGGTTGCAGCTGAGCGAGTACGAGATCATCTCGATGCTCTCCGAGAGCCCGAACCACCGGCTCCGGATGTCCGAGCTCGCGGCCATGGTCGTCCAGTCGCGCAGCCGGCTGACGCACACGGCGAAGCGGCTCGAGGACCGCGGCTGGGTGACGCGCGAGCAGTGCTCCGACGACAAGCGCGGCGTCGAGCTCGTCCTGACGACCGGTGGTCTGGCTGCGGTCGGCGACATCGCGCGCGTCCACGTGCAGAGCGTGCGCGCCAACCTCGTCGACATCATGACGCCGACGCAGTTCACGGCGATCGGCGACGCCATGGCCATCGTGCGTGACCACCTCGACCCGAACGGCACGAGCGGCCACTGACGACCCGGCGGGGCGCACCCAGCATCGGTTGAGAGACTGGGTGCATGAGCTCGCAGCCCGTCACCGTCCAGACGACCACCGACGCCCCGGCGTCCGCCGCGCTCCTGGCACGGGCCAGCGAGGTGATCCCCGGTGGGGTCAACTCGCCGGTGCGCGCCTTCCGGGCGGTCGGCGGCACGCCGCGCTTCATGGCGAGCGGGACCGGTCCGTGGCTGACCGACGTCGACGGCAAGCGCTACGTCGACCTGATCTGCTCGTGGGGCCCGATGATCCTCGGCCACGCGCATCCCGACGTCCTCGCCGCCGTGACCGAGGCGGCCGCTCACGGCTTCTCGTTCGGCACGCCCAGCGAGAACGAGGTGCGCCTCGCCGAGGAGATCGTCCGGCGGGTCGAGCCCGTCGAGCAGGTGCGCCTCGTCAACTCCGGCACCGAGGCGACGATGTCGGCCATCCGCCTCGCCCGCGGCTTCACCGGCCGCGACGTCATCGTCAAGTTCGCCGGCTGCTACCACGGTCACGTCGACGCCCTCCTCGCCTCGGCGGGCTCGGGTGTCGCGACCTTCGCCCTCCCCGACTCCGCCGGTGTGCCGCGCTCGAGCGCCGGCGAGACGATCGTCTTGCCCTACAACGACGTCCCGGCCCTCGAGGCCGCGTTCGCCGAGCGCGGCCACGAGATCGCCGCCGTCATCACGGAGGCCGCGGCCGGCAACATGGGCGTCGTCCCGCCGGCTCCCGGCTTCACCGAGGCACTGCTCCGCGTCACCAGGGCGCACGGCGCCCTCCTCGTCTCCGACGAGGTGATGACGGGCTTCCGGTGCAGCGGGTCAGGCTTCTACGGCCTCGAGGGACCCTATGCCGCAGGGGCGCCCGACCTCTTCACCTTCGGCAAGGTGATGGGCGGCGGCTTCCCGACCGCGGCCTTCGGCGGTCGTGCCGACGTCATGGCGCTCCTCGCCCCGCAGGGGCCCGTCTACCAGGCCGGCACGCTGTCCGGTAACCCCGTCGCCTCCGCTGCCGGCCTCGCAACGCTCCAGGGCTGCACGCCTGCCGTGTACGAGCGCCTCGACGTCGTCTCGCACGCGATCGCCGACGCCGTCGCGAGCGAGCTCTCCGCGGCCTCGGTGCCGCACACGATCCAGTGGGCCGGCTCGATGTTCTCGGTCTTCTTCCGCGACGGGGCCGTCGCCAACTACGACGACGCCAGGGACCAGGACAGCGACGCCTTCCGCCGGTTCTTCCACTCGATGCTGAGCCAGGGCGTGCACCTCCCGCCGAGCGCCTTCGAGTCGTGGTTCGTCTCGGCCTCGCACGACGACGAGGCCGTCGACCACGTGCTCGCGGCCCTACCGGCCGCAGCGCGGGCCGCCGCGACCTCGGACTGACCTGCGGACCGCCGACCCGGCGCCTCGCGCGACCCCGGTTCGAGGTGATCGCGGCCGCCACGGGCCAGCCCGCGATCACCTCGAACGGGCGTGGGGACCGGGCGACACGGCATACGGCAGCGGGGATTGTGGGCTCGACCCACGAGGAGGACGCTGGTCGGTGACGGCGGCGCCGTCGGGGTGCCGCCCCGACCGAGGGAGGTGGGGTCGTGCACGCACGCTCCACGACGGTCCTGGGCCGTCCCGGCATGATCGAGAGCGGCATCGCACACGTGCAGGACGTGGTGATGCCGCAGGTCAGGGCGATGGACGGCTGCGTCGGCCTGTCCATGGTCGCCGACCGCATCAGCGGCCAGTGCATCGTCACGACGGCCTGGCGTGACGATGCCGCGATGCGCGCCACCGCCGACACCGTCGTCCCGCTCCGACGGCAGGCGGCCGACCTGCTCGGCGGTGAGGCCACCGTCGAGGAGTGGGAGATCGCCTACCTCCACCGTGACCACCGCGTGGCCGACGGCTGCGCCGCCCGGGTGACGTGGACCGACGGCGACCCGGCCATGGTCGACCGGATGCTCGACGCCTTCCGGATGGGCATCATGCCGCGGGTCGAGCAGCTCGAGGGCTTCTGCAGCGCCAGCCTCTTCGTCGACCGGGCCGCGGGACGGACGTGCGTCACCGCGACGTACGACTCACCGCAGGCGATGATGGCGACCCGCAACGCGGCGATGGGCCTGCGGGCCGACCTCGTGCAGGAGACCGGCATGAGGATCACCCAGATCGGCGAGTTCTCCCTCGCCATCGCGCACCTCGACGTGCCCGAACTCGTCTGACGCCGGTCGTCCGGGCGCTAGTGGACGGCGGCGAGGAGCACCCCGACGCCGACGAAGAGCCCGCCGAAGACGCGGTTGAGCGTGCGCTGGCCCGACTCGCGCTGGGTCAGCCGCCCCAGCCCGCGTGCCGCCGCGGCGAAGAAGAACCACATGACGATGACGTCGATGGCGATCACCGTCGCGGCGAGCACGGCGTACTGCGGCAGCAGGGGCTGCTCCGGCCGGATGAACTGCGGCGTGAACGCGAGGAAGAAGACGACGGCCTTCGGGTTGGTGAGGTTGACGAGCAGACCGCGGCGGAACATCGACCACGCCGGCTCCCGCTGCACCTCACCCACCCGTGCCGCCGCGGCGCGCGACCGGAACTGGCGGATCCCGAGGTAGACGAGGTAGGCGGCGCCGGCATACCGGATGAGGTTGAAGAGCACCGGTGAGCCCGCGACGAGGACGCCGACGCCGGCGGCCACGACGGCGATGTGGGCGAGCAGCGCGACCTGCTGGCCGAGGATGCCCCAGATCGAGCGGGTCCAGCCGGACCCGAGCGAGTTGGCCATCGTGTTGACGGCGCCGGCCCCGGGGGTGAAGGAGATGAGCGCGCCCGTCGCGACGAGCGTCAGCCAGAGTGACCACGACACGTCACGGAGTGTAGGTCGGCCCCCGTCCGTGGCGCCGGTCGTCCCACGGACGGCGTGACCTCGGCCACGGGTGTCGGGGACCGCCACCGACGGCGTACGCGTGGGGCCGCGTCAGCGGGGCACCGCTCGGTGTCGCTGCACGTCACAGGGGGTGCACAGGCTCGGGTGCGGATTCGGTCCTGAGCACGACGTTTGAGAGACTGTCGCCCATGGGTGAGAGCACGAGCGGGGTGGCGCCGGGCGCCGACGACCTCACGGTCGTGCACCTCATGCGACACGGTGAGGTCCACAACCCCGACGGCGTGCTCTACGGGCGCCTCGACGGCTTCCACCTCTCCGATCTCGGCCGGGAGATGGCGTGTCTCGTCGCGGCCCACCTCCGAGCCAACGACATCACCCACGTCGTCGCCTCACCGCTCGAACGCGCCCAGGAGACCGCGGCCCCCATCGCGGCCGACCACGACGTCGAGATCGCCACCGACGCACGCGTCATCGAGTCCGAGAACCAGTTCGAGGGCCGGTCGGTCAGCCCCAAGGACCTGCTTCACCCGCGCAACTGGCACCTCTTCCGCGACATCACGAAGCCCTCCTGGGGCGAGCCCTACGAGGACATCGCGACCCGCATGCTCGCGGCCGTCGCCGACGCGCGCGACGCCGCCCGCGGACACGAGGCCGTCGTCGTGAGCCACCAGCTGCCGGTCTGGACCGTGCGCAACAAGCTCGAGGGACGGCGCCTCTGGCACGACCCGCGCAAGCGCGAGTGCACGCTCGCCTCGCTGACGTCGCTGACCTACCGGGGCGACGAGCTCGCCTCGATCACGTACTCCGAGCCGGCCGCCGAGCTGCTCGCGAGGGCGAGCAAGAGCGTGGGCGCCTGATGGACCACCTCGACCGACGCACCGCACTGCGGTGGGGCGCCGTGGCCATGGCCGGGGGCCTCGTGACGTTCGCGGCCGCCTGCTCGTCCGACCCGAACTCCGTTGCGGACCAAGCCCGCTCGGGTGACCGCAAGGGCTACGTCGCCGGCGACGGCTCCATCGAGCAGCTGCCCGCCACCGACCGCGGCGAGCCGGTGAAGCTCGACGGCACGACCCTCGAGGGCAAGCCGTGGAGCAGCGCCGAGCGCGCCGGCACGGTCCTCGTCGTCAACGTCTGGGGCTCGTGGTGCCCACCCTGCATCGAGGAGACGCCCGCGCTGCAGAAGGCCTGGGAGACCGTGCAGTCGAAGGGCAAGAAGGTCGAGTTCATCGGCCTCGACAAGCTCGAGGGCCCCGAGACCGGGCTCGCCTTCCAGACCGCCAACAAGGTGACCTACCCGTCGCTGGCCTACGACGGCGGCGTCCCGATCCTCTCCCTCCAGGGCAAGGCCTCCGCCACCCCGACGACGCTCGTGCTCGACCACCAGGCCCGCATCGCGGCGCGTGTCTCCGGTCCTGTCTCGACGACGACCCTGCTCGGCCTCATCGACGACGTCCTCGCCGAGAAGGCCTGAGGTCCTCGTGGGTACCGAGCTCGCCTCCGGGTCACTCCTCGCCGCGGGGCTCGTCGCCCTCGTGGCCGGGTTCGTCTCGTTCGCCTCACCGTGCGTGCTGCCTCTCGTGCCCGGCTTCCTCGGCTACGTCACCGGTCTGTCCGACGTGTCGCTCGAGAAGCGGTCGCGCGGGCGGCTCGTCGTCGGGGCGCTGCTCTTCGTCCTCGGCTTCACGGTCGTCTTCCTCATCGCGGCCGCTGCCGTTTCTGCCGTCGGCCTCGCCTTCCGCGAGCACCAGAGCGCGCTGCTGCGCGTCGGCGGTGCCGTGGTCCTGCTCATGGGTCTGCTCTTCCTCGGGCTCGGCCGCTCGTATGCCGCCCCGGTGAGCTGGCGACCGCGTGCCGGACTCGCGGGAGCACCGTTGCTCGGCGCCGCCTTCGCCATCGGCTGGTCGCCGTGCATGGGCCCGACGCTCGGGGCCATCCAGGCCATGGCTGCTCCGATCTCGGCCGAGTCCGGCTCGATCGGACGCGGCCTCGCGCTCGCCGCCGTCTACTCGATCGGGCTGGGTCTGCCGTTCGTGCTCATGGCGGCGCTGTGGGAGCGCGCCGGCACGGCGAGCGACTGGCTGCGTCGGCACCGCCGCGCCCTCCAGAACGTCGGCGGCCTGCTCCTCGTCGCCGTGGGCCTGCTCATGCTGACCGGGGTCTGGGAGGACGTCATCGTCTGGCTCCAGGTGCGGCTCGTCAACGGCTTCCGGGTGGCGATCTGACATGAGCACCGACACCGACCCCGCCACCGGCGAGGCCACCGCCACGGCCGACACGTCCGTCGACGCGGCCGCAACCCGGAAGGCCACGGCCGGCGCGACGCCCAGCGACGGCATACGCACGGGGATGCGTCCCGACCGCCAGGAGCGGACGCTTCCCACCCTCGGCGCGATCGGGATGCTCCGCTGGGGCTGGCGCCAGCTGACGAGCATGCGCACGGCGCTCTTCCTGCTCCTGCTGCTCTCCATCGCCGCAGTCCCGGGCTCGATCTTCCCGCAACGCAACATCGACGCCGGCCGGGTCGCCGACTACATCGCCCAGAACCCGACGAGCTCGCCGTGGCTCGACAAGCTCGGCTTCTTCGACGTCTACGCGTCGCCGTGGTTCTCGGCGATCTACCTGCTGCTCTTCGTCTCCCTCGTCGGCTGCATCGTGCCGCGCACGAAGGTGCACCTGTCGGCCCTGCGCTCGCGGCCGCCGCGCGCCCCCGCCCGGCTCAAGCGTCTCGACGAGCACGCCGAGATCACGACGACCCTCTCGCCCGACGAGGCGCTTTCGGCTGCGCGGGCCGTGTTGAAGCGCAAGCGGTTCCGGCTGCACTCGCACGACGCGACGAGCGTCTCCGCCGAGTCCGGCTACCTCCGCGAGACCGGCAACCTGCTCTTCCACCTGGCCCTGACCGGCATCATCATCGGCATGGCGGTCGGCCACCTGCTCGGCTGGCGCGGCGACATCATCCTCGCCGAGGGCGACAAGTTCGCGTCGTCCGCGGGCACCTACAACACCATCTCGCCCGGCCCGTGGGTCGACACCGAGACGCTGCCGCCCTTCGTGCTCTCGCTTGACAAGCTCCACGTCGAGTTCAACGAGACGCCCGGCCGCTCGTTCGGCACGCCGCGCCTCTTCGACGCGCAGACGACGCTGCAGAGCTCGCCCGGCGCCCCGAAGAGCAGCGAGAACGTCTCGGTCAACCACCCGATCACCGTCGACGGCGCCGACATCTTCCTGCTCGGCAACGGCTACACGCCCGTCATCACGGTCAAGGACGCCAAGGGCTCCGTGCTCTACCGCGAGGCGACGCCGTTCCTGCCGCAGGACGGCAACTACCGCTCGGTCGGCGTCATCAAGGTGCCGTCGGCCTCGCCGAAGCAGCTCGGCTTCACCGGCTTCTTCCTGCCGACCGCCGAGCCGAGCTTCACCAACGGGCCGGTGTCGATCTTCCCCGACACCAACAACCCCGAGGTGGCGCTCTCGGTCTGGGAGGGCAACCTCTTCCCGGGTGGCGCGCCGCAGTCGGTCTACACGCTCAACACCGACGAGATGAAGCAGGTCACCAAGGCCGACGGCTCGCCCGCGCTGATCCGCCTCAAGCCCGGCCAGACCTACCAGCTCCCGGGCGACCGCGGCTCGATCACCTTCGACAGCGTCAAGCGCTTCGCCGGCCTGTCCGTGCGCACCGACCCCGGCGCCCCGATCAGCCTCGTCTGCGCGATCCTCGCGACGCTCGGCCTGATCCTCGGGCTCACGATCAAGCGCCGCCGCGTCTTCGTCCGCGTGCGGCCGGCCCCCGCCACCACGGGCGACGGCCCCGACGGCGGCACGCTCGACAGCCCTGCCGGCGCCGACGGGCGACCGGCTACCGTGGTCACCATCGGTGGCCTCTCGAAGGACTCCGACCCCGGGCTCGCCGCGATCGTCTCCGCGATCACGACCGGCGTGCACGACCGCCTTGCAGAACGGACCGACCGCTCGTGAACCTCGCAGCCAACGCCAACGCCGCGCTCTACGCGTCGATGATCGTCTACACGCTCGCCATGCTCGCCTTCACCTGGCACCTGGCCGCGCGAGCACCGAAGGTGGCCGACTCGAAGGCCGTCGCCGAGGTCGCCGCCAACGAGCGCGAGGGCGTCCTCGTCGGTGCCGGCGCCCCGACCCCGGCCGAGCGACGTCCGGCAACGCCGTACGCTGCCGGGCCGGGATTCGAGGAGAGCCTCAAGAGCCGCCAGCGCGGCAGCATCGCCTTGATGCTCACCTACCTCGCGTCGGCGCTGCTCGTCGCGTCGGTGCTCATGCGCGGCCTCGCCGTGGGCCGCCCGCCGTGGGGCAACATGTTCGAGTTCGCGACGGCCGCCACGGCGGCGGTCGGTGCCGCCTACAGCGTGCTCGCCAAGCGCAACAACTGGCAGTGGCTCGGCGTCTTCATCGTCACGCCCATCCTCCTCGTCCTCGGTCTCGCCCTGACGGTGCTCTACACCGAGGCCGGCGAGCTCATGCCGGCCCTCAAGTCCTACTGGCTCGGCATCCACGTCTCCGTGGCCTTCCTCGCCGTCGCCTTCTTCACGCTGGCCTTCGCGGTCGGCCTGCTCTACCTCGTGCGCCTGCGCCGTGAGGAGAAGCCGCCGGCCAAGCCGAACTTCATCGAGTCGCTGCCGTCGTCCGCCTCGCTCGAGCGGACGGCATACAGCCTCAACATGGTGGCCTTCATCCTCTGGACGTTCACGCTCATCGCGGGAGCCATCTGGGCCAAGCAGGCCTGGGGCGCCTACTGGCAGTGGGACCCCAAGGAGGTCTGGACCTTCGTCATCTGGACGGTCTACGCCGCCTACATGCACGGCCGCGCGACGGCCGGCGTCGACCACCGCAAGTCGATGTACATCGCGCTCGCGGGCTACGTCGCCGTCATCATCAACTTCACGCTGGTCAACCTCGTCTCGACCTTCGTGGGCATGCACAACTACTCGGGCATGTGACGGTGATCTGACATGGTCCGTTACTCCTTGCTCCGCATCCTCATCTTCTTCGGGTTCCTCTTCCTCTTCTGGCTCATCGGCCTGCGCAACAACCCCGTGCTCCTGCTCGGTGCCTCGGCGATCGCCTCGGCGGCCGCGTCCTACATCCTGCTGCGCGGCATGCGCGACGAGATCACGGCCAAGCTCGTCGAACGCCACGAGGCCAAGCTCGAGGCGAAGCACGCGGTCGACCCGACGAGCGACGAGTTCGCCGAGGACCTCGAGGACGAGCGCCCGCTCCGCGACGCCGACACCACGGGTGCCGCGGCCACCGAGGACCCCCGCAACGCCGACCGCTGAGCGCCGACATCCACTCGAGTGAGCGCCCAACCACAGTCGAGTGAGTACGCCGTCACACCCGTCCCACGATCGTGTGACGGAGCGCTCACTCGAGTGTGAAGGAGCGCTCACTCGAGTGGGTCAGGTGGGGAGGCCGAGCCGGGTGGCGATGCGGGTGGCCGTGGCCGTGGCGTCGTCCCCGACGCCGAAGAGCAGGGACGAGCGGCGCCGGCGCAGGAAGTGGACGCCGACGAAGTGCAGGTCGGGGGCCACGACGCTCTCGCCGTCGACGTGCACGGGGAACCCCTGCTCGTCGACGAGCCCGGGGACGTCGACCCACTCGGTGTAGCGCGAGCGGAAGCCCGTGGCCACGACGACCGCTCCGAAGCCCCGCAGGTCGAGCTCGGTGGGCGCCGACGTGTCGAGAGGGCCCGGCTCCGGGATCTCGGGTGCCGGCATCCCGCGCTCCCGGCACCCGGCGACGATGGTGTCGCGCACGAACCCGAACCCGGCGTCGCCGGCGGCGATGACCTCGGGCAGGTCGGGCGCGAAGCGCGCCGTGTGGCCGTCGATGTCGACGAGGTGTCCCACGAGGCGCACGCCGAGCGCGGCGAGCGTCCGGTAGTGCAGGTCGTGACCGCCGCCGGCGCCGCTCGCCTGGACGTTGGCGCCGTGCCGCGCCGCAGGGCTCGGTAGCTGGTCGGGCGTCTGCTCGTAGAAGCTCGAGTCCATCAGCCACTCGAAGAGGTCGCGGCCGCCGACCCGCCGCAGGAACCACGGCGCCCTGCCGCACGCCATGACGACGTCCCGCCCCGACAGCGCGAGCTCCTCGGCGATCTGGCACGCGCTCTGTCCGCTGCCCACGACGAGCACCGCGCCGTCGGGCAGCGCGCCCGGGTTCCGGTAGCCGAGCACGTCGATGCACGGCACGTCCGGAGCGAGACGGGCGACCGCTGCCGGTCGGAGCGGCTGCTGGTAGGCGCCTGTCGCCACGACGACGATGCGGCTGCGGATCGTGTCGTCGTCGGTGCGCAGCTCGAACGCGCCGTCGCGTCTCCAGAGCCCGTGCACGGGGACCCCCTCGCGCACCCGACCGAGCCGGCCGGCATACGCCTGCAGGTGCCCGGCCACCTCCGTGCGGGTCATGAAGCCGCCGGGGTCGTCGCCGGCATAGGCGGCGCCCGGCAGTCGGACGGTGTGGTTGGGTCCGACGAGGGTGAAGCTGTCCCACCGGCCGAGCCACGACGACCCGGGCACGCTCGCCTCGAGGACGACGTGCTCGACGCCGCGCTGGTCGAGCTCGTGGCTCGTCGCGAGGCCCGCCTGCCCGGCCCCGATGACGACGACGTCGATCTCCTCGGACACGCGTCCACCGTGGCACCGGGACGTGGCTCCCGTCAGCCGAATGCCGAGGTATGCCGTCGCGCCCGGTCGCGAGGGATCACCTCGACCCGCTGCGGCTCAGCGGCTCGGCGGTTCACCGGGTCAGACGCGGCCGAGCGCCAGGCCGACGGCGAGCAGCAGCGACCAGGCGAGCTGGAACTGCCCCGTGCCGGCCAGGGCCGGGATGAGGCCGGGCCCCGTGGCGCGCCCGACGACGGCCTGCATCGGCCGCACGACGAGCGGCGCCGCGAGGAGCGCGAGCAGGGCCCACGGCGAGGTGAGCGAGGCGAGGCCCGTCATGACGAAGGCGACGGCGATCAGCGCGACGTAGAAGGCCCGGGTCCCTGACTCGCCCATCCGCACGGCGAGCGTGCGCTTGCCGTGCTCGCGGTCGGTGGGGATGTCGCGCAGGTTGTTGGCGACGAGGATCGCCGAGGCGAGCGACCCGACGCCGATGGCGCCCCACCAGCCGGCGGCGGTCGGCGGGGTCATCGTCGCCATGGTGCCGAGGGTCGCGACGAGCCCGAAGAAGACGAAGACGAAGACCTCGCCGAGGCCGAGATAGCCGTAGGGCCGCGTGCCGCCGGTGTAGTACCAGGCCGCGACGATCGCGGCCGCGCCGATCGGGATCATGATCCACAGCTCCGACAGCCCGACGAGCGCGAGTCCCATGAGCGCGGCGAAGAAGAAGCACGCGAAGGCCGCGATCTTGACCGAGCGGGGTGCGGCGAGCCGCTGGCCCACGAGCCGCACCGGCCCGACGCGCACCTCGTCGGTGCCGCGGATGCCGTCGGAGTAGTCGTTGGCGAAGTTGACCCCGACCTGCAGGGCCAGGGCGACGACGAGGGCGAGGACGGCATACGCCCAGACGACGTGACCGGTCTGGTAGGCGGCGCCGGTGCCGACGAGGATGGGCGAGACGGCGGCGGGCAGCGTGCGGGGGCGAGCGCCCTCGATCCACTGGGACAGGGTGGCCATGGAGTTCCGGGGGGTCCTTCTACAGCTTGCGGAGGAAGTCGGGGTCGTCGTCGGGGCCCATCGGGCCTCGGGGCCCGGGTGGCCGGCGGCCGGGCCCGCGCGACGCGGGACCGGGGCCGCCCCGGGCGTCGCTGCGCCCGGCGACGAGCCAGAACACCGGGCCGAGCACCGGCACGAGCACCGCGAGCAGCCAGACGGTCTTGGGCATGATCCGCACGAGCCGACGATCGGTCTGGAGGCAGTCGACCAGCGCGTAGATCGTGGCGAAGACGACGAGGGCGATCAGCACGACGCGCAGCACGGCGACCTCCTTCGGCGACGGGTGGGACACCCCCATCTTGCCACCGCTCAGGCGAGGCCCTGCACGGCGCGTCGGATGGCGGCCCGATCGGGTTTGCCGGGGCCCCGCTGGGGGATCTCGGCGAGCACGAGGACCCGTCGCGGCAGGGCCGCGTCCGGGAGGATGCCGCGCAGTCTCTCGCGGACGGCGCGAGTCGTCAGGTGGCCGGTCGGGTCGACGAGCGTCACTGCGGCACAGACGGCCTCGCCCCACTCGGGGTCGGGAAGGCCGAGCACGACGACGTCGAGGACGTCGTCGAGGTGCCGGGTCATGGCGTCCTCGACGACACCGGGGTTGATCTTGAGGCCGCCCGTGTTGATGACGTCGTCGGCGCGCCCGTCGATGACGAGCAGCCCGTCGTCGTCGAAGTGGCCGAGGTCGTCGGTGCGGAACCACCGGACGCCGTCGGGGTCGACGGCGAAGGCGTCACGGCTGAGGCGTGCCTCGCCGAGGTAGCCGTGTGCGACGGTGTCGCCGCCGAGCACGACGTGCCGGTCGTTGTCGACGTGGACCCTGCTGACGGGCAGCGGGATGCCGTCGTAGACGCAGCCGCCGGCGGTCTCGCTCATGCCGTACGTGAGGCTCAGCGCGACGCCGAGCGAGCGACAGCGCTCGACGAGGGCCGGCGGCGTGGCCGCGCCGCCGACGAGCACCCCGTCGAAGGTGCGCAGGGCGTCGAGTCCGACGGGGTCGTCGACGAGACGGGTCAGCTGCGTCGGCACGAGCGCGGTGTAGCGGCGGGGTGCCGCGCTCGTGGGCCGCACCAGGGCCGCGGCCTCCGCGAAGCCCGCGACCGAGAAGCCGTCGCGCAGGTCGAGCACCTCCGGTGTGACACCCGAGGCGAGCGACCGGAGCAGGACCTGGAGTCCCGCGACGTGGTGGGCCGGCATGGCGAGAAGCCACGCGCCGCTGCCGCCGAGCACCTGGTGGGTGGCCCACGCCGACCGCTCGAGGGCGTCCGCCGTCAGCAGCGCGCGCTTGGGCCGGCCGGTCGAGCCCGACGTGCCGATCGCGACCGCGAGACCGTCGGGGAGCTCGGCCGGGTCGTGGGACGGCACGGTCGGCGGCGGGGTGTCGGCGGCATACGGCAGCACGGGGGAGCGGCCGGTCAGGGCCGCGTCGAGGGCGGGCAGCACGTCGAGGACGGCGGGTCCGGCGGGGACCGCCAGCGGGCGGGGGGACGGCGCGGCCATCAGGCACGTCTCGCTCTCGGGGGTGCGGTGGGGGCGGCGCGCCGGCGCTGGCGCGCGGCCATGGCGACGGTCCAGACGAGCGCGACCGCGCAGACGGGGAAGCCGACGTAGGGGTTGAGCGGGAGCACGATGCCGAGGGTGCCGCCGACGACCCACAGCACCTGGAGCATCGTCTCGGACCAGGCGAAGACCGACGTGCGGACGTTCTCGGGGACCTCGCGCTGCACGAGCGCGTCGAAGCCCAGCTTGGACAGCTGCGCCGACATGCCCTGGACGAAGCCGAGCACGACGAGCGTCCACACGCCGTACCAGATGCCCGTCGCGACGCAGCAGACCGTCGCGGCGAGGACCGACACCATGGCGATGCGCTCGGGCCGCTGGTCGCGCACGACGTTGCCGACGACGCTGCCCATGCCGTTGCCGACGCCGATGGCGACCGCGATGAACGCGAGGACGAGCTCGCCGCGGATGCCGTCGATGGGGTGCTCCTTGGCGAGGAAGGCCATGAAGAGGATGAGGAAGCCGGTGAGCACCCGGGTGCCACCCGTCGACCACATCGCGTGCATCACCGGCCAGGGGATCGCCTGCTTGCGCCGGCGGAAGCGGCCCAGCGGCCCGAGCGAGTCGACGGTGAGCGCGTCGCCGTCCGAGGACGTATGCCGCCGGGCCGGGTCGTCGCCCCAGCCGCGCCGGGTGCCGCGGAGCGAGCCGGCCCCCGGCGCGCTCGGGTCGTCGTGGGCGCCGCGCACCGGGATCGGTGTCGTGTCCTCAATGGAGACCTCGCCGAGCGAGCTGTCGACACGCGCCGGGAGGCGGATCGCCTGGACGGTGGCAACCACGAAGACGACGAAGCCGACGCGGAGGGCCCAGGACGGTCCGGCGAGCATCGCCACCCCGCCCAGGGCGCCCCCGATGACCGCACCGACGACTCCGGCCATCGAGACCCGGGAGTTGGCCTTGACGAGGGTCGTGCCCGGCGGCAGGAGCCGCGGGACGGCTGCCGCGCGCGTGATGGTGTAGGCCCGCGAGGCGACGAGGCACCCGAGCGCAGCCGGGAAGAGCCAGCCGCTGTCGTGGGTGATGGCCTCGGCGAGCACCCAGCAGAGGAAGGCCCGGACGGCGAGCGTCGTGCCGATGGCCCAGCGCCGGCCGTGCGAGAAGCGGTCGAGGAGCGGCCCGATGAGCGGCGCGACGAGGACGAAGGGCACCATCGTCAGCAGCAGGAACGTCGCGACGTCGCCACGGGCCTGGGCTGTCTGCGGGTTGAAGAAGAGGGTGCCGGCGAGGGCCAGCGTCATGATCGTGTCGCCCGCGGTGTGGCTCGCGTGCAGCTCGGTCATCCGGGCCAGACCGCTCTCGCCGGCCCCGCCGGAGTGGGTGTACGCATGCGCCTTGGCGGCAGCGAAGCGACCCGAGCGTGCGGTCAGGCGAGCGGTGCCGGTGGCGGCCCGTCCGAGCCCGCGCCCGACGGCGCGCGTCGCGTTGGCCGCGGTCGTGCGCGGTGGCTGGCGGAAGTCCGCGGGCCGGCCGCCCTCGGGCACGTCCGGGGTCTCGGGTGCGGGAGGGGGAGCGGCCGATCCGTCGGTCCCGTGCGGGGCGCCTGCTGCGGCGCGACCACGTGGCGCGGAACCGGGCGCACGACGGCCAGGGCTGGCGCGGCGGTCGTCGCTCGGTTCCACTCCAACATCCTGCCCTGTCCCGCTGGCCGGTGGGCGACCGACACCGGCTTCGCCGCGGCAGGGCCGTCCGTCCTCCGGAATGCCGGCGTCCACGCCGCCGCTGCGCCCTTCCGCGTGGTTACCCTCAGGTCGTGACGACCGTGCCGGACGAGGGACTGGCGGGGACCGGGGCCGGGGCCCGACGGCGCCCTCGCGCGCGGTTCACCGTCGTGCTCGGGGTCCTCTGGCTCGTCGTGCCGCTCGTGCTCTTCCTGCTCGACCACACCGTCCTGCTGGCCGGCAACCCGGCTCAGGTCATCGCGCTCGCGGCGAGCGGTCTCATCGGCGTCGTGCTCCTCGTGCGGGACCGCTCGGAGCCGGACCCGCGACGTCGGACCGCACGACCGGTGCTCCGTGTCGTCGGCCGGGTGGCCGGGGTCCTGGTCACGGTCGTCGTGCTCGGGGCGCTCGTCTGGCTGCGGCCCTTCGGGGCGACCCCCGAGGCCGTGGCCGCGATGTCCGGCAGCGCCGACGTCCGCGTCATGGACGCGCCGGCCCACATCGTCATCGCGCCGACGAGCGGCACGCCGACCCGCGGCCTGATCTTCCAGCCGGGCGCCCGCGTCGATCCGCGCGCCTACGTGCCGATGCTGTCGGAGGTGAGCCGGCAGGGGGTCATCGTCTTCATCGTCAAGCAGCCGTTCGGCATCGGCTTCCTTGCCACGACGGCGCCCCACGCCTTCATCGACCGTCATCCCGAGGTGACGTCGTGGACGATCGCCGGGCACAGCCTCGGCGGCGTCGTCGCCGCCGGGTTCGCCCACGACCACCCCGGCGTCGTCAAGGGACTCGTGCTCTGGGCGTCCTACCCGGTCGACTCCATGGCCGAGCGCACCGACCTCGCCGTCGCCTCGGTGAGCGGCACCCGCGACGGCTTCACGACGCCCGCCGACATCGCGGCCAGCCGGCCGCTCCTGCCCGGCGACACGGCATACACCGCCGTCACGGGGGCCGTGCACTCCTACTTCGGTGACTACGGCGACCAGCCCGGGGACGGCACCCCGACGGTCAGCCGGGCCGAGGCGCAGCGCCAGATCGTGGCCGCCACCGTCGCCCTGGTCGACGGGCTCTGAGCGTCAGAAGTACCAGGGGAAGGGCGACCAGTCGGGCTCGCGCTTCTCGAGGAACTGGTCGCGGCCCTCGACGGCCTCGTCGGTCATGTAGGCCAGACGGGTCGCCTCGCCGGCGAAGACCTGCTGGCCCATGAGCCCGTCGTCGGTGAGGTTGAAGGCGAACTTGAGCATCCGCTGCGCCTGCGGGCTCTTGCCCATGATCTCCGTCGCGACCTGCAGGGCCTCGCGCTCGAGGTCGGCGTGGTCGGCGACGATGTTGACGGCGCCCATCCGCTGCATGTCCTCGGCGGAGTAGGTGCGCCCGAGGAAGAAGATCTCGCGGGCGAACTTCTGGCCGACCATCTTGGCGAGGTAGGCGCTGCCGTAGCCGGCGTCGAACGAGCCGACGTCGGCGTCGGTCTGCTTGAAGCGGGCCTGCTCGCGGCTCGCGATCGTCAGGTCGCACACGACGTGGAGGGAGTGCCCGCCGCCGGCCGCCCAGCCGTTCACGACGGCGATGACGACCTTGGGCATGGTGCGGATGAGCCGCTGCACCTCGAGGATGTGGAGGCGCCCTCCCTGGGCCTTCGTGCGGGCCGCGTCGACGGTGTCGGCCGTCTCGCCCTCGGCGTACTGGTAGCCGGAGCGCCCGCGGATGCGCTGGTCGCCGCCCGAGCAGAAGGCCCACTTGCCGTCCTTGGGGCTCGGGCCGTTGCCGGTGAGCAGGACGACGCCGACGTCGGGCGTCCTGCGGGCGTGGTCGAGCGCGCGGTAGAGCTCGTCGACGGTGTGCGGGCGGAAGGCGTTGAGCACCTCGGGACGGTCGAAGGCGATGCGGACGACCCCCGACTCCGCGTGGGGGCGTCCGGCCACGGGCCGGCGCCGGTGGTAGGTGATGTCGGTCAGGTCGAAGCCCTCGACGGGTGCCCACTCGCTCGGGTCGAAGGTCTCGGACACGGCGCTCTGGCCCGGCTCGCTGCTCACGGACCGACCCTATCGGCGGGGTTAGGGTCGGCCGTATGCCGATCCCTCCCTACGTCTCCCACCTGCGCACCATGGTCGGCACGGAGCTGCTCTGGATGCCCGGGGTCACGGCGGTCGTGCTCCGCCCGGGCGTTGACGGCGCCGACGAGGTGCTGCTCGTCAAGCGGTCGGACAACGGCGCGTGGACACCGGTCACCGGCATCGTCGACCCGGGCGAGGACCCGCACGTCACCGCCGTCCGGGAGGTCGAGGAGGAGGCGTGCGTCGTCGCCGAGGTCGAGCGGCTCGTCTGGGTCTCGGCGAGCGGCGTCGTGACGCACGTCAACGGCGACCTCGGGCAGTACCTCGACCACACCTTCCGGTGCCGCTGGGTCTCGGGCGAGCCCCGACCGGGTGACGACGAGTCGACCGACGCGCGGTTCTTCCCCCTCGATGCCCTGCCGCAGATGCGCCAGGTCTTCCGCGACCGCATCGCCGTGGCCGTCGACGACCCGCGCGACGTCGTCCTCGGCCCCCTCTCCCACTCGAGTGAGCGCCCCGCCCCAGTCGAGTGAGCGCCCCGTCCCAGCCGGCGGAGGTGACATCTGTCAGGGGGAGGCGCTGACAGAGGGACCGGGTCCGCCGGGCTTCGCGGGCCTACCGTCGAGGGAGTACGGGGCCGACCGGTCCCGCGGACGGAGGAGACCCACGTGTTCTCGCCACGCAACCTCATCATCGCCGGAGTCGTGCTCATCGCCGTCGCGCTCGGTGCGTCGGGTCACGGCCTCTGGTGGCTCTTCGGGCTCTTCTGGGTGCTGCCGCACGCCTCCGGTCGCACTCGCGGCCACGCCTGTGGCAGTCGGGCCCGTCGCTCCCACGACCGCGGGCTCCCGCACGACGACCACGCCCCGACGCAGCCGGTCCCGGCGCAGCCCGACCCGACGCAGGACCGGCACGAGGCCTTCCCGGCCCGCTGAGCTCCGTCGGTGATGATGGAGGCATGACGACGCTGCCTCCTGCCGACGAGCTCCTCGCCCGGGCCCACGTCGTCGCCCTGCCGATGCGGGTGCGCTTCCGCGGCGTCGACGTGCGCGAGGCCCTGCTCCTCGAAGGGCCCTCGGGCTGGGGTGAGTTCAGCCCTTTCGTCGAGTACGCCGATCGCGAATCCGCGCGCTGGCTGTCCGCGGCCCTCGAGGCGGCGTATGCCGTGTGGCCCGCTCCCGTGCGCGACGCCGTGGCCGTCAACGCGACCGTGCCGGCCGTCGGCCCCGACCGGGTGCCGGAGGTCCTCGCGCGCTTCGACGGGTGCACGACGGCGAAGGTCAAGGTCGCCGAGCGCGGCCAGACGCTCGACGACGACATCGACCGGGTCGCGGCCGTCCGGTCCGCGATGGGTCCCTCGGCGCGCATCCGGGTCGATGCCAACGGAGGGTGGGACGTCGCGACCGCCACGGCGGCGCTGCGGCGGCTCACGGCATACGACCTGGAGTACGCCGAGCAGCCCTGTGCCAGCGTCGAGGAGCTCGTCGAGCTACGAACCGCCTTGGCACGCAACGGGATCGACGCGCTCATCGCGGCCGACGAGTCGATCCGCAAGGCCGAGGACCCGATCCGTGTGGCCCGGCTCGGTGCCGCGGACCTCGTCGTCGTCAAGGTCGCGCCCCTCGGTGGTGTGGCGTCGGCGCTCGGTGTCGTCGAGGCGTGCGGGCTGCCCGCCGTCGTGTCGTCGGCGCTCGACACGAGCGTCGGCATCGCTGCGGGGGTGGCCCTCGCCGCGGCGCTCCCGTCGCTCGACCACGCCTGCGGCCTCGGCACGGTGGGTCTCTTCGAGCGCGACGTCTCGGCGGACCCGTGGCGTCCGTCGGGCGGTCTCCTGGGGGTCGGTCGTGCCGTGGCCGACCCCGACGCGCTCGCGGACCTCGCGGCTCCGCCTGACCGGCAACAGTGGTGGCGTGACCGGCTCGTGCGCTGCCACACCGTGCTCGCCGAGGTGAGCCCCCGATGATCCAGGCCTGCCTCAACGGTGACCGCACCCGCGGCCAGCACCGCACGGTGCCGCAGACGCCCGACGAGCTCGCCCGCGCCGCGGCCGACGCCGTGGCGGCGGGTGCCTTCATGGTTCACGTGCACCCGCGTGACGAGTCCGGTCGCGAGACGCTCGAGACCCGGCACGTCGTCGACGCCGTCAGCGCCATCCGGGCTGCGACGCCGGGGCTCCGCGTCAGCGTCTCGACGCGCGATGGCATCGTCGACAGCGCCCGCCGCAAGCTCGCCCACGTGTCGGAGTGGCCGTCGCCAGACCTCGGCGGCCCGGACTGTGCGAGCGTCAACTGGCACGAGGAGGGCGCGGTGGACGTCGCGGCAGCCCTGCGCGACAACGGATCCGGCGTCGAGGCGGGGATCTGGACGCCCATGGCGGCCAGCCGCTACGTGGGGACGAACTGGCCCTGGCAGGTCGAGCGGGTGCTCGTCGAGCTCATCCCGGGTATGACCCCCGGCTCCGACGGGCCGTGGGCGGCCGAGCGCATCCTCGCGGCGCTCGGGATGTCGCCGGTGCCGGTCCTCGTGCACGGCGAGGGGCGCTGGACCTGGCGGGTGCTGCGCTGGGCGCAGGCTGCGGGCTACGACGTGCGCATCGGCCTCGAGGACACCGTCCACCTGCCCGACGGGCGGGAGGCGCGTGACAGCGCCGACCTCGTCGCAGCGGCGGTGCGCTCCGAGCCGGGCACGCCGTCCCAGTGGCCGGTCCCCGACGCCCCGGGCTGACCCGACGCCCGTCCGGTCAGCGGTGGGGCGCGACCTGCTGAGCCAGCTCGCGCAGCCAGGCGGCCTCGGCCCGGCGGTCGGCCCGCGAGACGGGGACCTCGAGGACTCTGGTGCCAGAGGGGGACTCGGCGAGCGCCGCGGCAAGCCGACCGAGGTCGTCGACGCGTTCGTATGCCGTGTGGTGCGCAGCACACAACGCCTCGAGGTCGGTGCCGTGCGGGGTCGCGAAGACGCGCTCGAAGGCACTCGCATAGCGACGGTCGCCCTGCTCGAGGGTGCTGAAGATCGCGCCCCCGTCGTCGCTGAGCACGACGAAGGTGAGGTCGGGCCGCCGCTGACCGCGACCCGTGAGCAGGCCGTTCGTGTCGTGGAGGAAGGTCAGGTCGCCGAGGTAGGCGATGCTGCGCGCGGCTCGTGGGCGACCGAGGGCGACGCCGACGGCCGTCGAGACCATGCCGTCGATGCCGGCGAGACCACGGTTGCCGACGACGAAGCGGTGCTCGAGCGGCGTCCACGGTGTGGCCATGACATCGAGGTCGCGGACGGGGTTCGACGAGCCGACGACGAGCGTCGTGTCGGCGGCGACCGCGGCGCCCACGACAGCCGCGACGGCGAGTGGCGACAGGCCGCCGTCCCCGGGGGCTCGTGACGGATCTCCCTCGGGCGCAACGAGTCCCGCGTCGATGAGGGCGCCGAGTCGCTGGTCGGCGTCACGCCAGGCGTCGAACCAGGCCGGGTCGTCGGCGGCCTCGACCCGCGGCACGACGTCGAGCACGCGCGCCACCCGGCCCGGGTCGGTGGCCACGCCGTCACGAGCTCGGACGGAGAGGACCTCGAGGCCCGGGTCGCTGATGAGGCTCGTGACGGGGCGGGACAGGGTTGGGTGGCCGACGACGACGACGCGCTCGACGTCCCCGCGCAGGTCGGTGGTGAGCAGCAGCCGTCCGGTGCGCAGGGCCTGCCGGCCGAGGCGCGCCCCCGAGGTGGGCTCCGCGACGAGCGGCCAGCCCGCGGCCTCGGCGAGCAGGCGTGCGGCCGGTCCGGCGTCGTCACCCGCGACGACGACCGTGCGCGGCCCGAGCGGCAGCACCTCGCCGTCGGTCGGCGCCGACACCGACGGCTCGACGCCCCGTCCGGCCCGGTCCCCGCGCGCACCCTCCGCCGGGGCGGGGTTGTGGCGGGGTTCGGCTGCGGTTTCGTGTCGGAGGTCCGCCGGGGCGGGGTTGTGGCGGGGTTCGGCTCCGGTTTCGTGTCGGAGGTCCGCCGGGGCGGGGTTGTGGTGGGGTTCGGCTGCGGTTTCGTGTCGGAGGTCCGCCGGGGCGGAGTTGGTGAGGTCGGTCGAGGCGAGGAGGGAGGGCGCAGCGGCGTCGTCCCCGGGGCGCTGCCACCACGTGTCGGGGTCGGCGTCCGAGGGCAGCAGGTCGCCGTCGAGCTGGACGTTGAGCTGGGTCGGTCCGGGCCGCGAGCACGCCTGTGCCACGAGGCCAGCCAGCTCGTCGTCGGGCGTGGCCGCCGTCAGGTCGTGGCACGGCGCAAAGGTGCCGAAGATGCCGACCTGGTCGGTCGTCTGGTTGGCGCCCGTTCCGCGCAGGCGTTCGGGCCGATCGGCACTGACGACGACGACCCGGCGCCCCGTGTGGTGCGCCTCCATGACCGCCGGGAGCAGGTTGCCGACGGCAGTGCCCGACGTCGTGACGACGGCGACCGGTCGGCGTGACCCGGTGGCGAGACCGAGCGCGAGGAAGCCCGCGGACCGCTCGTCGACGCGCACGTGCAGGCGCAGGTCGCCGGCCCGGTCGGCCGCGTCGAGGGCGAGGGCGAAGGGTGCCGATCGCGACCCCGGGGCGAGCACGACGTCGCGCACCCCGCCGAGCCACAGCTGCTGGAGCACGTGCAGCGCGACCTCAGGCGCACTCCGACGAGCGGTCACCGTCGCCCCGATCAGTCGCTCGCGAGCGCGTCGCGCATCGGGATGAGCTTGGCGTTGGACTCGGCCACCTCGGACTCGGGGTCGGATCCCGCGACGATGCCGCACCCGGCATACAGCGTGATCTGCGACGGGTTGCCGGGATCGATGGCGCCGCTGCGCAGGGCGATGCCCCACGCGCCGTCGCCACTCGCGTCCATCCAGCCCACCGGGCCGGCGTAGCGCCCCCGGTCCATGTGCTCGAGCTCGCCGATCAGCTCGACCGCGCGGGCCGTGGGGGTCCCGCCGACGGCGGCGGAGGGGTGCAGCGACGCGGCGAGCGTCAGGGCCGAGGCCTCGTCGGCGCTCACGGCGGCGACGTCGGTCGCGAGGTGCATGACGTTGGGCAGGTGCAGCACGAACGGTGCCTCGGGCACGTTCATCGACGAGCAGTGCGGGGCGAGGGCCTCGGCGACGGAGCGCACGGCGTACTCGTGCTCCTCGAGGTCCTTCGACGAGCGGGCGAGCGAGGCCGCGAGGGCGAGGTCCTTGGCGTCGTCGCCGGTGCGGCGGATCGTGCCGGCCAGCACGCGCGAGGTGATGAGTCCCTGGTCGCGGCGCACGAGCAGCTCGGGGGTGGCTCCGACGAGACCGGCCACCGAGAAGACCCACGTGTTCTCGTAGCGCTCGGCGAGGCGACGCAGCAGCCAGCGCGGGTCGATGGGGCCGGAGGCCGTCGCGACGAGGTCGCGGGCGAGGACGACCTTGTCGACCTCACCCGCCCCGATGCGCTGGACGGCGTCGGCGACCGCATGGGCGTAGTCGGCGGGGGACACCTGGCCGTCGGCGAAGGCGACGTCACGAGGAGGCTCGGGATCGCTTGCGACAGAGGGCTTCTCGAGCAGCGTGAGCTGCGGTTCGAGAGAGACCGTGGTGAGCCAGGTCTGCCCGTCCCGACGGCCGACGATCGTCGAGGGGACGACGAGCCGGGCCGCCTCGGCGGAGTCGGAGGCGAAGGGGAAGGAGCCGAAGCACACGAGACCCGTGCCAGGGCGGCCCACCTCGTCGCGCACGACGGCGTGCCGGCTGACCTCGCGCCACCAGGCCTCGGCCTCGCGGAAACGGCTGTCGCCGTGGGCCTCGAACGACAGTGCCGACCCCCAGCCGACGAGGCCCTCGCCTCGGCGCACCCACGAGAGCAGCTCGTCGTGCGGGACGTCGGCGGGGAGGTAGGCCAGCAAGGGGTCCGCGGCCTCGAGGGGCACCGTGCGGACGACGACCGTCGGTCCCGCGGCGGGGGACGGCGCTTCGGGGGCGGGAAGCGTGGACATCGGTGGCAACTCTACGGCCGATCGTGAGCCACCCTGCTCGCGTGGTCGCCGGTGCGACCCGACCCACACCCGTCGTGGGTGCGAGGATGAGCGCATGACCCGTGCGCAGCTGGACAAGAAGCCGGTCGACGTCGCGTCGATGTTCGACACCGTCGCCGAGAAGTACGACGTGACCAACGACGTGCTCTCGCTCGGGCAGGACCGGCTGTGGCGCCGGGCCGTCGTCAAGGCCGTCGACGCCAAGCCGGGGGAGCGCATCCTCGACATCGCGGCGGGCACGGGCACGTCGAGCGAGCCGTGGGCCAACGAGGAGATCGAGGTCGTCCCGGCCGACTTCTCGCTCGGCATGCTGCGGGTCGGTCGCCGGCGTCGCCCGGACATGGCCTTCACGGCCGCCGACGCGATGAGGCTGCCGTTCGCCGACGAGAGCTTCGACGTCGTGACGATGAGCTTCGGGCTGCGCAACGTCGCCGATGCCGAGACCGCGCTGCGCGAGTTCCTCCGCGTCACCAAGCCGGGCGGCCGACTCCTCGTCTGCGAGTTCAGCCAGCCGGTCAACAAGGTCTTCCGCACCGTCTACTCGAACTACCTCATGCGCGCGCTCCCGCCGGTCGCCCGCCGCACGTCGAGCAACCCCGACTCCTACGTCTACCTCGCCGAGTCGATCCGCGCCTGGCCGCCGCAGGGCGAGCTCGCAAGCATCGTCGAGGCGGCCGGCTGGCAGCAGGTGGGCTGGACCAACCTCACCGGCGGCATCGTCGCGCTGCACCACGGCACCAAGCGCTGACCGCCCGCGTGTCGAGAGTTAGGCATGCCTTATCTGACAAGCGCGAAATCGCGGGAATAGACTCCCGAAGTTAGTTCGTGAAGATCTTCACAAGCGGTTCGGAAGCGTGCAGGGAGACATGACCAGTTCGAGCGTCGCGCCCAGCCCCTCGGGGTCTGGTGCTGCACCCGTCGAGCGGGCCGACGTCATCGTCGTCGGTGCCGGTCCGGGCGGCAGCGCGACGGCGGCCTACCTCGCCGACCACGGTCTCGACGTCGTCCTCCTCGAGAAGTCCGCCTTCCCCCGCGACAAGATCTGCGGCGACGGCCTGACCCCTCGCGCGACCAAGGAGCTCATCTCCCTCGGCGTCGACACGACKGGCTGGCAGCGCACCAAGGGCCTGCGCATCAAGGGTGGCGGCCACACGCTGCAGCTCGATTGGCCCGAGTCCGACGCCTTCCCGGGCTACGGCATGGTCCGCACCCGCGCCCAGCTCGACGAGACCCTGGCCCGCCACGCCGAGGCCCGGGGCGCGCGCCTCCACGAGCGCACGAGCGTCTCCACCCCGCTCCGCGACTCCTCGGGTCGCGTCACAGGCGTCACGGCCAAGCGCCTCGACGACGCCGGCCGCGCGACGGGCGAGACCGTCTCCTACCGCGCGCCCGTCGTCGTCGCGAGCGACGGCGTCTCGAGCCGCCTCGCCACCGCCGTCGGCCGACCCAAGCGCGAGGACCGCGTCATGGGCGTGGCCGTCCGCGCCTACTACACGACGCCGAAACGCGACGACTACCTCGAGAGCCACCTCGAGCTGTGGAGCCGCGACGACGACGGCAACCGCATCCTCATGCCCGGCTACGGCTGGCTCTTCCCGCTCGAGGACGGCCGTACCAACGTCGGCCTCGGCACGCTCGACACCACCTCGGCCTTCCAGAAGACCGACTACAAGGACGTCATGCGTCGCTGGGTCGAGGACATCAATCCCGAGTGGCAGCTCGAGCACGACGAGTCGGCCGGTCCGATCCGCGGCGCCGCGCTGCCGATGGGCTTCAACCGCACCCCGCTCTACGCCGACGGCCTGCTCCTCGTCGGCGACTCCGGTGGCATGGTCAACCCCTTCAACGGCGAGGGCATCGACTACGCCCTCGAGGCCGCGCGCCTCGGTGCCGAGCTCGTCGCCCAGGCCATGGCGCGCCCGAGCGACGCTGCGCGCGAACGGGTGCTCGCGGCATACCCCAAGGTCATGAAGGACGAGCTGGGCGGCTACTTCACGCTCGGTCGCTGGTTCGCCCACGCCATCGGCAACCCCGAGGTCATGCGGCTCGCGACGAAGTACGGCCTGCCCCGGAGGAAGCTCATGCCGCTCCTGCTCAAGATCATGGCCAACCTCGCCGACCCCACGAGCAAGGGCGCGAGCGACCGCCTCATCACCACCCTCTCGCGGCTGKCTCCGAGCGCATGAGCCACCCGCCCGTCGGCGCCATTGTGACGCCGAGCACAATCGATGCCGACGCCCCTAGGATGGGTGCGCCGCGCACCTGCGCCCCTGCTTCGCACGTCAAGCACGACCGAAAGGCACGTGACCTCGGATGAACTCCTACGTCCCGATCCTGTTCATGCTGGGGCTCGGCTTCGCGTTCGCCGCGCTGTCGGTCTTCACCTCGCTCGTCGTCGGGCCCAAGCGCTACAACCGCGCCAAGCTCGAGGCGTACGAGTGCGGCATCCAGCCGACGCCCCAGGCGGCCGGCGGTGGCCGCGTGCCGATCAAGTACTACCTGACGGCGATGCTCTTCATCATCTTCGACATCGAGTCCGTCTTCCTCTACCCGTTCGCGGTGGCCTTCAACAAGCTCGGCCTCTTCGCGCTGGTCGAGATGGTCCTGTTCATCCTCACGGTGTTCGTCGCGTACGCCTACGTCTGGCGTCGCGGCGGCCTCGAGTGGGACTGACGCCCGTTGCACACGTGAGCACCCGCACCAGCGGGAACGCGTCCACCGGGTTCGTCAGGAAAGGTTAAGGAGTAAGCAATGGGTCTCGAAGAGAAGCTCCCAGCCGGGTTCCTGCTCTCGACCGTCGAGGGTCTCGCCGGCTACATGCGCAAGGCCTCGATCTGGCCGGCCACGTTCGGCCTCGCGTGCTGCGCCATCGAGATGATGGCCGTGGGCACGCCCGACTACGACATCGCCCGGTTCGGCATGGAGCGCTTCTCGGCGACCCCGCGCCAGGCCGACCTCATGATCGTCGCCGGTCGCGTCAGCCAGAAGATGGCTCCCGTCGTGCGCCAGGTCTACGACCAGATGCCCAACCCCAAGTGGGTCATCTCGATGGGTGTGTGCGCCAGCTCGGGCGGCATGTTCAACAACTACGCGATCGTCCAGGGCGTCGACCACATCATCCCGGTCGACATCTACCTGCCCGGCTGCCCGCCGCGCCCGCAGATGCTGCTCAACGCGATCATCGAGCTGCACCACCAGATCGAGACCTCGCCGCTCGGCGTCAACCGCGAGGAGGCGGCCAAGGCCGCCGAGGTCGCGGCCCTCTCGGCGACGCCGACGCACCAGATGAAGGGTCTGCTCGCATGAGCGACGGCGAGAAGAAGGACGACACGAACGCCGTGAACGCCGACACGACGAAGGACCAGGCCTCCGGCCTGACACCCCACGAGATCGAGCTCGCGCAGCAGCGCACGCCCGCCGAGCCCGAGGTCGTCGGCGTCCGCCACGGCATGTTCGGGGCGACCCAGGGCGCCGACACGACCGGCTACTCCGGCCTCGTCCGCCCGATCCTCGTCGCCGGCGCCTCGGAGCGCCCCTACGGCGGCTACTTCGACGAGATCGCCGACAACCTCGAGCGCGGCCTCGTCGGCGGCACGGCCTCCTACGGCGAGGCCGTCGACCGCGTCGTCGTGGACCGGGGCGAGATGACGATCCACGTCCGCCGCGAGCACCTGCTGGCCGTCGCCCGCGTCCTGCGCGACGACGCGTCGCTGCGCTTCGAGATCGTCACCGGCGTCTCGGGCGTGCACTACCCGAACCGCACCGGCGAGGAGCTGCACGCGGTCTACCACTTCCTGTCGATCACCCACGGCGGCCGGCGGGTCCGCGTCGAGGTCTCGTGCCCCGACGACGACCGCCACATCCCGTCGATCGTCTCCGTCTACCCGGCCAACGACTGGCACGAGCGCGAGACGTGGGACATGTTCGGCATCGAGTTCGACGGCCACCCGGCCCTCACCCGAATCCTCATGCCCGACGACTGGCCGGGCCACCCGCAGCGGAAGGACTACCCCCTCGGCGGCATCCCCGTCGAGTACAAGGGCGCCACCGTCCCGCCGCCGGACCAGCGGAGGTCGTACAACTGATGAGCACGCACACCGAGTTCACCCAGACCGAGGTGCCGGAGCCCGGCGCCAACGACGTCTACGCCACGTCCGTGGCCGACGAGCAGGCCAGCGAGGGCGCCCACGTCTTCAACGCCGCCGGCGGCGACTGGAACGACCTCGTCGACGAGGCCACCTCGCTCGGCGAGGAGCGCATCGTCGTCAACATGGGGCCGCAGCACCCGTCGACGCACGGCGTGCTCCGCCTCATCCTCGAGATCGACGGCGAGACGGTGACCGAGGCCCGCGCGGGCATCGGCTACCTCCACACCGGCATCGAGAAGAACATGGAGTACCGCACCTGGGTGCAGGGCGTCACGTTCTGCACGCGCATGGACTACCTCACGCCCATGTTCCAGGAGGCGGCCTACTGCCTCGCCATCGAGAAGCTCCTCGGCATCACGGACCAGATCCCCGAGCGGGCCAACGTCATCCGCGTGCTCATGATGGAGATGACGCGCATCAGCAGCCACCTCATCTGCCTCGGCACCGGTGGCATGGAGATGGGCGCGACGACGGTCATGACCGTCGCCTTCCGCGAGCGCGAGCGACTGCTCCGCGTCATCGAGATGATCACGGGCCTGCGCATGAACAACGCCTACATCCGCCCCGGCGGTGTGGCGCAGGACCTGCCGCCCGGCGCCATCGACGCGCTCCGCGAGATGGTCCCCGAGGTGCGCCGTGGTCTCGGCGAGCTCGAGGCGCTGCTCAACGAGAACCCCATCCTCAAGGGCCGCACCGTCGACGTCGGCGTGCTCAACCTCGCCGGCTGCATGGCGCTCGGCATCACCGGCCCGGTGCTCCGCTCGACCGGCCTGCCGCACGACCTGCGCAAGCTCGACCCCTACTGCGGCTACGAGACCTACGACTTCGAGATCAAGACCCGCACGAGCCAGGACGCCTACGGCCGTCTCCGGATCCGCATCGACGAGATGTACGAGTCGCTGAAGATCATCGAGCAGGCGACCGACCGCCTCCAGGCGAACGAGGGCCCGGTCATGGTGGCCGACAAGAAGATCGCGTGGCCCGCGCAGCTCGCGCTCGGCAGCGACGGTCTCGGCAACAGCCTCGACCACATCCGCGAGATCATGGGCACCTCGATGGAGTCCCTGATCCACCACTTCAAGCTCGTCACCGAGGGCTTCCGGGTGCCGGCGGGACAGGCCTACGTCGGCATCGAGTCGCCGAAGGGCGAGCTCGGCTGCCACGTCGTCTCCGACGGGGGCACCCGCCCCTACCGCGCGCACTTCCGCGACCCGAGCTTCAACAACCTGCAGGCCGTGGCCGCGATGTGCGAAGGCAGCCAGATCGCCGACGTCATCGTCGCCGTGGCCTCGATCGACCCCGTCATGGGAGGTGTGGACCGTTGAGCGGTCACGACGCTTCAGGCCACCTGCACGTCAGCCCCGAGTCCAAGGCGCCGTATGCCGCCGACGTCCTCGAGAAGCTGCACGTCGACGCCGCCGAGGTCATCTCGCGCTACCCGCAGAAGCGCTCGGCGCTGCTGCCGCTGCTGCACCTCGTGCAGTCGGTCGACGGCTACGTCGCGGGCCGCGGCGTGAGCTTCTGCGCGGAGGTGCTCGACCTCACCGAGGCCGAGGTGAGCGGTGTCGCCACCTTCTACACGCAGTACAAGCGCCACCCCAACGGTGACTACACCGTCGGCGTCTGCACCAACACGCTGTGCGCGGTCATGGGCGGCGACCTCATCTTCGACCGGCTCTCCGAGCACCTCGGCATCGGCCACGACGAGACGACCGACGACGGCAGGATCACCCTCGAGCGCGTCGAGTGCAACGCCGCGTGCGACTACGCGCCGGTCGTCATGGCCAACTGGGAGTTCTTCGACAACCAGACGCCGGAGAGCACGATCGGGCTCGTCGAGGACCTTCGCGCCGGCAAGGACGTCGCCCCGACGCGCGGCGCCGCCAAGGTCTGCACGTTCAAGGAGGTCTCGCGGGTCCTCGCGGGCTTCGAGGACGGCCGCGCCGACGAGGGCGTGGGCGCCGGTCCGGCGTCCCTGCTCGGTCTCAAGATCGCCAACGACCGCGGCTGGGTCGCCCCTGGTGCCAACAGCAGCAACGGCTCGCACTCGTCGCAGCCCGACGGGAAGGACGGATCGCAGTGACCGACACCCTGACCCCGATCCTCACGAAGTTCTGGGACGACCCGCAGTCCTGGACCCTCGCGACCTACGAGCGCCACGACGGCTACAAGGCCCTGACCAAGGCGCTCGACATGGAGCCGCAGGCGATCATCGACGCCGTCAAGGACTCCAGCATCCGTGGTCGTGGTGGTGCCGGCTTCCCGACCGGCATGAAGTGGTCGTTCATGGCGCCGCCCGACGGCGGCCCGCGCTACCTCGTCGTCAACGCCGACGAGTCGGAGCCGGGCACGTGCAAGGACGTGCCGCTCATGATGGCCAACCCGCACGCGCTCATCGAGGGGGTGGCCATCTCCTCGTACGCCATCGGCTGCGAGCACGCGTTCATCTACCTCCGCGGTGAGGTCGTCCACGTCTACCGCCGCCTGCTGCGCGCCGTCGAGGAGGCCCGTGCCGCGGGCTACCTCGGCGACAACGTCGGTGGCAAGGGCGTCAAGGTCGACATCACCGTGCACGCCGGCGCCGGCGCCTACATCTGCGGCGAGGAGACGGCGCTGCTCGACTCGCTCGAGGGCCGCCGTGGCCAGCCGCGCCTCAAGCCGCCGTTCCCCGGTGCCGCCGGTCTCTACGCCCGCCCGACGTCGGTCAACAACGTCGAGTCCATCGCCTCGGTGCCCGGGATCATCCTCGAGGGCTCCGACTGGTTCAAGGGCATGGGCACCGAGAAGTCCACGGGCTTCGGCATCTTCAGCCTCTCGGGCCACGTCGCCAACCCGGGCCAGTTCGAGGCCCCGCTCGGCATCACGATGCGCGAGCTCATCGACCTCGCCGGCGGCATGCGTGGCGGCAAGAAGCTGAAGTTCTGGACGCCGGGTGGCAGCTCGACGCCGATCTTCACCGACCAGCACCTCGACGTGCCCCTCGACTTCGACTCGGTCGCCGCGGCCGGCTCGATGCTCGGCACGCGTGCCCTGCAGGTCTTCGACGAGACCGTGTCGGTCGTGCGCGCCGTCGCGCGCTGGACCGACTTCTACGCCCACGAGTCCTGCGGCAAGTGCACGCCGTGCCGCGAGGGCACGTGGTGGCTGCGCCAGATCATGAACCGCATCGAGAACGGCCAGGGCACGCAGGACGACATCGACAAGCTCGTCGACATCTGCGACAACATCCTCGGCCGCAGCTTCTGCGCCCTCGGGGACGCGGCCACGAGCCCGATCACCTCGGCCGTGCAGTACTTCCGCGAGGAGTTCGAGGCCGGCATGCACACGCCGGCCCACGAGCTCTTCCCGCCCGAGAAGTCGGTCCTCTTCGACGTCCAGACCAAGGAGTCCAGCGGGATGGTGTCCGCATGACCGCCACGACGGAGACGAAGGCGCCCACGGCGCCCGACCACGTCAGCCTGATGATCGACGGCGTGCCCGTCAGCGTCCCCAAGGGCACGCTCGTCATCCGCGCCGCCGAGACGATCGGCGTCGAGATCCCGCGCTTCTGCGACCACCCGCTGCTCGACCCCGTCGGGGCGTGCCGCCAGTGCCTCGTCGACGTCGCGATGCCCGACCGCGAGGGCAACGTCCGCCCCATGCCGAAGCCGCAGGCCTCGTGCACGATGACGGTGTCCGAGGGCATGGTCGTCAACACGCAGGCCACGTCCAAGGTCGCCGACAAGGCGCAGCAGGGCGTCATGGAGCTGCTCCTCATCAACCACCCGCTCGACTGCCCGGTCTGCGACAAGGGCGGCGAGTGCCCCCTGCAGAACCAGGCGATGAGCGCCGGCCGCCCGGTGTCGCGCTTCGACGACGTCAAGCGCACCTACCCCAAGCCGGTCAACATCTCCTCGCAGGTCCTGCTCGACCGCGAGCGCTGCGTGCTCTGCGCCCGCTGCACCCGCTTCTCCGACCAGGTCGCCGGTGACCCGTTCATCGCGCTCGTCGAGCGTGGTGCGCTCCAGCAGATCGGCATCTACGAGGAGAAGCCGTTCGAGAGCTACTTCTCGGGCAACACCGTCCAGATCTGCCCGGTCGGCGCGCTGACCGGTGCGGCCTACCGCTTCCGCAGCCGCCCGTTCGACCTCGTGTCGACGCCGTCGGTCTGCGAGCACTGCGCGAGCGGCTGCGCGACCCGCACCGACCACCGCCGCGGCGTCGTGCTGCGCCGGATGGCGGCCGAGGACCAGGCCGTCAACGAGGAGTGGAACTGCGACAAGGGCCGCTGGGCGTTCACGTACGCCACGCTGCCCGACCGCGTCGAGCTGCCCATGGTCCGTGACGCCGACGGCGAACTGCAGGTGGTCGGCTGGCCCGAGGCCCTCGCCGCAGCCGCGGCCGGTCTCGCCGGCACCACGGCCGGCGTGCTCGTCGGTGGACGCGTGTCCGCCGAGGACGCCTACGCGTACGGCAAGTTCGCGCGCGTCGTGCTCGGCACCAACGACGTCGACTTCCGGGCGCGACCGCACTCGGCCGAGGAGGTCGCCTTCCTCGCCGAGCACGTCGCCGCCACGGGACCCGATGGCGGCGCCGTCACGTATGCCGACCTCGAGGCGGCCAAGGCCGTCCTGCTCGTGGGCTTCGAGCCCGAGGACGAGAGCCCCATCGTGTTCCTTCGCCTGCGCAAGGCGTTCCGCAAGCACCAGACGCAGGTGTATGCCGTCGCGTCCCACCCGACGCGCGGCCTGACCAAGGTGGGCGGCACGCTGCTGCCGACCGTCCCCGGCCACGAGGCCTCGGCCCTGACCGACCTCGGCTCGACCGAGCTCGGCGCGAAGGCTCGCGAGGCCCTCGGTGCCGGCGGCGTCGTGCTCGTCGGTGAGCGCCTCGCCACCTCGCCCGGTGCCCTGCGCGCCGCGGCCGACCTCGCCGCCGCCACCGGTGCCCGCCTCGCGTGGGTGCCGCGTCGGGCGGGGGAGCGCGGTGCCCTCGAGGCCGGTGCGCTCGGTGCGCTCCTGCCCGGCGGACGCCCGGTCTCCGACGCCTCGGCGCGCGCCGAGGTCGCCCGCGTGTGGGACGTCGACCAGGTCCCGGCCACCCCGGCCCGCGACACGGCCGGCATCCTCGCGGCCGCTGCGGCCGGCGACATCGCGGCCCTCGTCGTCGGTGGTGTCGACCCGTCCGACCTCGGTGACCCGGCCGCCACCGCGGCGCTCGAGAAGGCCTTCGTCGTCTCGCTCGAGCTGCGCGAGTCGCCGGTCACGGCCGTCGCCGACGTCGTGCTGCCCGTCGCCTCGCAGTCCGAGAAGACCGGCACCTACGTCAACTGGGAAGGCCGCGTCCGCGCCTTCGAGGAGGCCCTCGAGACCAACGCGGTCAGCGACCACCGCGCCCTCGACATGCTCGCGAGCGAGATGGGCGTCTTCCTCGAGACCCGCACCCAGCGCGAGATCCACGCCCAGTTCGAGGCGCTCGGCCCGTGGGGTGGCGCCCGTGCCACGAGCGCCCCCGACGGCCAGCGCGTCGCGACCGCCCCCGACGGCAGCGGCGACTTCGTCCTGTCGAGCTGGGCCACGCTCCTCGACGCCGGCCGCATGCAGGACGGCGAGCCGTTCCTCGCCGGCACCGCACCGCTCGCCGTGGCCCGTCTGTCCGAGGCCTCGGCCGCCGGGCTCGGGCTCGTCGAGGGCGACCACGTCACGGTCTCCGGCCCGGCCGGCAGCGTCACGCTGCCCGCCGTCGTCACCGGGGGGATGGTCGACGGCGTCGTCTGGCTCCCGACCAACTCGCGTTCCACCAGCGACTCGACCCACGAGGACTGCTCGATCCGCTCGGGCCTCGGTACCGACGCCGGTGGCCGCGTCCACGTCACGAAGGGTGGTGCGGCATGAGCCTCGGCCTGACCGCATACGGGGTGGCAGCCACGCTGCCCGTGTCCGAGAACCCCACGGCCGACTTCAGCGACACCCCGTGGTGGGTGGCCCTGATCAAGGCCGTCGGCATCTTCGTCTACCTGCTCGTCTCGACGCTGCTCGTCATCTGGTTCGAGCGCCGCGTCATCGGCCGCATGCAGCAGCGCCCGGGCCCGAACCGCAACGGTCCCTTCGGTCTGCTCCAGACGCTCGCCGACGGCATGAAGTCGATGCTCAAGGAAGACATCACGCCGGCCAACGCCGAGAAGCTCATCTACACCCTCGCGCCGCTGCTCGCCGCGACGATGGCCTTCGTGTCGTTCGCGATCATCCCGGTCGGCGGCACCGTCTCGATGTTCGGCCACGAGACGCCGCTGCAGGTCACCGACGTCCCCGTCGCCGTGCTGCTCGTGCTCGCCGTCGCCTCGGTCGGCGTCTACGGCATCATCCTCGCCGGGTGGAGCTCCGGCTCGACCTACCCGCTGCTCGGTGGCCTGCGCTCGACCGCCCAGGTCATCAGCTACGAGATCGCCATGGGACTCTCGCTCGTCGCGATCTTCCTCTACAGCGGTTCCATGTCGACCTCTGCGATCGTCTCGGCGCAGAGCTCGCTCTGGTACATCCTTCCGGCGTTCTTCAGCTTCGCCGTCTACGTCATCACCATGGTCGGCGAGACCAATCGCCTGCCCTTCGACCTCGCCGAGGGCGAGGGCGAGCTGACCGGTGGCTTCCACACCGAGTACTCCTCGATGCGCTTCGCGATGTTCTTCCTCGGCGAGTACGTCAACATGTTCACCGTCTCGGCCCTGGCCACCACGCTCTTCCTCGGTGGCTGGCAGGCCCCGCCGTTCATCTCCGCGATCAACGACAACATGTTCGGCGGCGGCTGGTGGGGCCTGCTGTGGTTCACCGCCAAGCTGTGGCTGTTCATGTTCATGTTCGTCTGGCTGCGTGGCTCGCTGCCGCGTGTCCGCTACGACCAGTTCATGCGCTTCGGCTGGAAGTTCCTCATCCCGATCACCCTGGCCTGGGTCGTGGCCGTCGCCTTCATCCGCGGCGCGCAGCTCGGCTTCCTCGGTGACAGCAAGCTGACCTTCGCCGGGCGCGAGCTGTCCGTCGCGACCGTCGTCATCGTCAGCATCGTCGCCGTCATCGCCCTCGCCGCGGCGTGGATCTGGGACGACAAGCGCGCCGCCCGTRCCGCCGCCGAGGACGTGACCCCGCCGGAGGAGATCGACCCCTTCGAGGACGGCTACCCCGTCCCGCCGCTGCCGGGTCAGCGCCTCAACGAGCCGACCCGGTCGGGCCACCAGCTGGCGGCGTCCCGCGAGCCCGTGCTGACGACCGCCGGCACCTCGAGCACCCCGACCGCCGTCAAGGAGGAGGACCATGGCTGACGACACCGTCGGCAAGGACGTGTCACCCCAGAGCCCCGGCAGGGGCTCGGAGGTCGGCGCGCCCCGTGACCAGCGACCCGGCCAGGACGACCGCAGCAAGGGCTTCCTGTCCGAGCTCTTCGCGCCGGTGGCCGGTTTCGGGGTGTCGTTCTCCACGATGTTCCGCAAGGTCGCGACCGAGGAGTACCCCGAGAAGCCGCGCCCCACGGCGCCGCGCTTCCACGGTCGCCACCAGCTCAACCGCTACCCGGACGGCCTCGAGAAGTGCATCGGCTGCGAGCTGTGCGCGTGGGCCTGCCCGGCCGACGCGATCCTCGTCGAGGGTGCCGACAACGACGACACCCCGCTCGACCAGGGTGGCAAGGGCCGCTTCAGCCCGGGCGAGCGCTACGGCCGCGTCTACCAGATCAACTACCTGCGCTGCATCTTCTGCGGCCTGTGCATCGAGGCGTGCCCGACGCGCGCCCTGACGATGACGAACTTCTACGAGCTCGCCGACAACGACCGCGGCAAGCTGATCTTCACCAAGGACCAGCTGCTCGCCCCGCTCCAGAGCGGCATGCTCCAGACGCCGTTCCCGATGTCCGACGGGCTCGAGGAGCGCGACTACTACCAGGGCAAGGTGAGCGAGCCGACCGCCGCGCAGCGCGCCTACGTCGACGCCCGCGACGCGGCCGACGACGAGGACGACGCGTATGCGGGTGGGCCCGGCAACGTCGGGGCCGCGGTGCCTGGGGCCCACGACATCGTGCACTCCAGCCACCCGACCGCAGCAGAGACCAGGGAAGGGGCCAACCCGTGACCTCCACCGCCGAAGCCGTCGGCTTCTGGCTGCTCGCCCCGATCGCGGTCCTCGCCGCGCTGGGCCTGCTCTTCGCCAAGAAGGCCGTCCACGCCGCCCTCGGCATGGCCCTGGTCATGTGCATCCTCGGCGTCTTCTACATCATGCAGAAGGCCGACTTCCTCGGGATCGTGCAGATCTTCGTCTACACCGGCGCCGTGATGATGCTCTTCCTCTTCGTCCTCATGCTCGTCGGCGTCGACTCGTCCGACTCGATCGTCGAGACGATCAAGGGTCAGCGCTGGGCCTCGCTGCTGCTCGTCATCGGTCTCGCCGGCATCCTCGTCTTCTCGCTGGGCCGCGTCGTCATGGACGAGCAGACGGTGCAGGCCGGGATGGACAAGCTCGTCGCGTCCAACGCCGAGACCGGCAACGTGACGGGCCTCGCCGAACTGATCTTCGGCCAGTACGTCTGGATCTTCGAGGTCACCTCGGCCCTGCTCATCACGGCCGCCCTCGGCGCCATGGTGCTCGCGCACCGCGAGCGCCTGACGCCGCGCATCACGCAGGCCGAGTGGGCCGCCAAGCGCGTCCGCGACAACAAGAACGTCGCGGGCCTGCCCGCGCCGGGTGTCTACGCCCGCCACAACGCGGTCGACACCCCGGCGCTGCTGCCCGACGGCACGCCGAGCGACCTGTCCGTCTCGCGCGTCCTCGTGGCCCGTGACCAGGTCGCGACGACCGACGGTTTCAAGGACGTCGAGCGCCACATGGAGCGCGAGATCGAGGAGGGTCGGTCCAAGTGAGCCCGATGCACTACGTCTACCTCTCGGTGCTGCTCTTCGCCATCGGCGCGGCTGCAGTGCTGGTCCGACGCAACGCGATCATCGTCTTCATGGGCGTCGAGCTCATGCTCAACGCGACGAACCTCGCCCTCGTCACCTTCTCCCGGATGCACGGCGCCCTCGACGGGCAGGTCATGGCCCTGTTCGTCATGGTCGTCGCAGCCGCGGAGGTCGTCGTGGGACTCGCCATCATCATGGCGATCTTCCGCGCCCGCCGCTCGGCCTCGGTCGACGACGCCAACCTGCTGAAGCTGTAAGGAGCGCCGGCCAGAATGGGAACTCTCGTCCAGACGCTCGCGAGCTCGTCGAGCACGCTGAGCACGTATGCCGCGGGCCTCGCCACGCACGAAGGTGAGGCGCACGCCGCCACCGGGGTGACGGCATACGCGTGGCTGCTCGTCGCGCTGCCGCTGCTCGGTGCCGCCGTGCTCCTCCTCGGCGGTCGCCGCACCGACAGGTTCGGGCCCGTGCTCGCGACCGCCCTCTCCTGGGGTGCGTTCGTCGTCGGCGCACTCGTCTTCCTCGCGATGCTCGGCCGTGGTGCCGAGGACCGCGCCGTCGGCATCGACCTCTTCGACTGGATCGCCGCAGGCTCGTTCAAGGTGAGCGCGGGGCTGCTCGTCGACCAGCTGTCCATGGTCTTCGTCCTGCTCATCACCTTCGTCGGCTCGCTCATCCACGTCTACTCGATCGGGTACATGGAGCACGACGCCGACAAGCGGCGCTTCTTCGCCTACCTCAACCTGTTCGTCGCGGCGATGCTGCTGCTCGTCCTCGCCAACTCCTACCTGCTGCTCTACGTCGGCTGGGAGGGCGTCGGCCTCGCGAGCTACCTGCTCATCGGCTTCTGGAACTACAACCCGGCCTACGCGACCGCGGCCAACAAGGCGTTCGTCGCCAACCGCGTCGGTGACTTCGGTCTGTCCATCGCCATCATCGTGATGTTCTTCCACTTCGGTGCGGTCGACTTCGCGACGGTGCTCGGCGCGGCCGGCAGCAACGCCAACCAGGGTTTCATGACGGCCATCGGCCTGATGCTCCTGCTCGGCGCCTGCGGCAAGTCGGCGCAGTTCCCGCTCCAGAGCTGGCTCGGTGACGCCATGGCCGGCCCGACGCCGGTCTCGGCGCTCATCCACGCCGCGACCATGGTCACCGCCGGCGTCTACCTCGTCGTGCGCTCGGCGCCGATCTTCGAGGCGGCGCCCACGGCCCAGCTCGTCGTCGTCATCGTCGGCGCGATCACGCTGCTCTTCGGTGCGATCGTCGGTTGCGCCAAGGACGACATCAAGAAGGCCCTCGCGGCCTCGACGATGAGCCAGATCGGCTACATGATGCTCGCCGCAGGCCTCGGCCCGGTCGGCTACGCGTTCGCGATCTTCCACCTGCTCATGCACGGGTTCTTCAAGGCCGGGATGTTCCTCGGGGCCGGGTCGGTCATGCACGGCATGAACGACCAGGTCGACATGCGCCGCTTCGGCGGCCTGTCCGGCGCCATGAAGATCACGTGGGCGACGTTCGCCGTCGGCTGGCTCGCCATCCTCGGCGTGCCCCCGTTCTCGGGCTTCTGGTCCAAGGACAAGATCATCGAGGCCGCCTTCATCGGTGAGGGCTGGCGCCCGTGGGTCTTCGGTCTGGCCGCCCTCCTCGGTGCCGGCATCACGGCCTTCTACATGTCGCGCCTGTTCTTCATGACCTTCCACGGCAAGAAGCGCTGGACCGACGACGTGCACCCGCACGAGTCGGGCAAGCTCATGACGGTCCCGATGATCGTCCTCGCGGTGGGCTCGGCCTTCCTCGGTCTGATCCTCGGCCCGACGGGACTCTTCACCTCCTGGCTCGAGCCGGTCACCGGCGCCGAGCCCGAGGGCGCCCACCCGGTCATCCCGGTGCCGGTCCTCATGGCCCTGACGCTCGTCCTCGTCGCCGCCGGTGGCGCCTTGGCGTGGCTGCGCTACTGGCGTGACGAGGTGCCGGTCACGGCCCCGGCGGGCTCGCTGCTCACGCAGGCGGCCCGCAAGGACCTCTACCAGGACCAGGTCAACGAGGCCCTCCTCATGCGGCCCGGCATCCACCTCACGCGCTCGCTCGTCTTCGCCGACAGCAAGGGCGTGGACGGTGCGGCCGGTGGCCTCGCCGCCCTCGTCGGCGGGACGAGCTCCCGCCTGCGCAAGCTGCAGAACGGCTTCGCGCGCTCCTATGCCCTGACGATGCTCGCTGGTGTCGTCGCCATCCTCGGTGCTCTTTGGGTGATGTCCTGATGACCGCAATGTCCACCGTCCCCTGGCTGACGATCCTCGGCCTCATCCCCCTCGTGGGCGCGCTCGTCGTCGCCTTCGTGCCGGGGAGCGCCGAGAACGCCAAGCGGATGGCGATCGGGTTCTCGGTCGCCACGCTCGTCGTCGGCATCATCGCCGCGACGCAGTTCGACCGTGCCTCGAGCAAGCAGTTCCAGCTCGGTGAGCAGCACTCGTGGATCCCGCAGTTCGGCGTCAGCTACTCGCTCGGCGTCGACGGCATCGCGCTCGTGCTCATCCTCATGGCGCTCGTGCTGACCCCGATCTGCCTGCTCGCCGCCTGGCACGACGTGCCCGAGGAGGCCGGCCCCCGGGGCGGCCAGCGCGTCAAGACGTACTTCGCGCTCATCCTCGTGCTCGAGACGTTCATGGTTGGGGTGTTCGCCGCCACCGACGTGTTCCTCTTCTACGTCTTCTTCGAGGCCATGCTCATCCCGGTCTACTTCCTCATCGGCCGCTTCGGCGGGCCGCGCCGGCAGTACGCCGCGATGAAGTTCCTCCTCTTCTCGCTGGCCGGCGGGCTCATCATGCTCGTCGCCGTCATCGCCCTCTACCTGCAAGGCCCCGGCGGCACCGACGGCTTCCTCATCGAGCGCCTCACGGGTCTCTCGCTCGACCCGACCACCGAGCGGCTGCTCTTCGTCGGCTTCTTCTTCGCCTTCGCGGTGAAGGCCCCGATGGTGCCGTTCCACACGTGGCTGCCCGACGCCGCCACCGAGTCCTCGCCCGCGACGGCGACGCTGCTCGTCGGCGTGCTCGACAAGGTCGGCACGTTCGGGATGATCCGCTTCTGCCTCCAGCTCTTCCCGGAGGCGAGCACGTGGGCGACGCCCGTCGTCGTGGCCCTCGCGGTGCTCTCCGTCATCTACGGTGCGCTCCTCGCGATCGGCCAGACCGACATGATGCGCCTCGTGTCCTACACCTCGGTGAGCCACTTCGGCTTCATCGTGCTGGGGATCTTCGCCTTCACGACGGTGGGCCAGGGCGGATCGACGCTCTACATGGTCAACCACGGCTTCTCGACAGCGGCGCTGTTCCTCTTCGCCGCGATGCTCGTCCGGCGCAGGGGGAGCAAGCGCATCCCCGACTTCGGTGGGTGGCAGCGCATCACTCCTGCGCTCGCGGGCATCTTCCTGGTCGCGGGCCTGTCAGGGCTGGCCCTCCCGGGCCTGTCGAGCTTCGTCTCGGAGTTCCTCGTGCTCGTCGGCAGCTTCTCCACGCAGCCGGTGGCCACGGTCATCGCGACGTCCGGCATCATCCTCGCCGCGCTCTACATCCTGCTCATGTACAAGAAGGTCATGACCGGCCCGAAGCCCGAGGGCCTCGTGGGCGAGCGCGAGCACGACCGGCTCGACGAGCGCGGCCGTCGCGGCCTCACCGCCGTGCGTGACCTGACGACGCGCGAGAAGCTCGTCGCCGCCCCGTTGATCGCCGCCTTCGTCGTGCTCGGCTTCCTGCCGAACCTCGCGTTGAACGTGATCAACCCGGCCGTCGACAAGACCTTGTCGCACGTCCAGCAAGCCATTCCGAACCTCAACCCGGCCGGCACCGTGGCCGAAGGGAGCTCGAAGTGACCGCCGTCGCTCCGCTGGCGCTGCCCACGCTTCCCGCAGCGTTCCAGCAGTCGAACGTCGACTACCTCGCGATCCTGCCGTTGCTCATCGTCTTCGGCACGGCGCTCATCGGCGTCCTCGTCGAGGCGTTCGCCTCGCGGGAGCGTCGCCACGCCATCCAGGTGACGCTCGCCGTCGCGGGCCTGCTCGCGGCCGCCGCGGCGATCATCCTCGCGGCCAAGCACCAGGGCCTGACGATGGGTCTGACGGACGGCTCGACCAACCGCCAGCTCTTCGCCCTGGCCATCGACGGACCGGCCCTCTTCATGCAGGCCACGATCCTGCTCCTGGGTGTCCTGGGCGTCCTGACGATGGCCGAGCGGTTCGGCGGCGTCGGTCCCGACGCCTTCACCCCGAGCGGTGCGTCGACGCCGGGCTCGGCCACCGAGACGGCGGCCGCCCGCGCGGGCGCGCTGACGTCCGAGGTCTTCCCGCTGACGATGTTCGCGATCTTCGGCATGATGCTCTTCCCGACGACGAACGACCTCATCGGCATGTTCGTCGCCCTCGAGGTGCTCTCGCTGCCGCTCTACATCCTCTCGGGCCTGGCGCGTCGTCGCCGCCTCCTCTCGCAGGAGGCGTCCCTGAAGTACTTCCTGCTCGGTGCCTTCAGCTCGGCCTTCTTCCTCTTCGGCACGGCCCTGCTCTACGGCTACGCCGGCTCGGTCTACTTCGGTGACCTGTCCAAGGCGATCGCGGCCGGACCGCTCGCGATGAACGGCCTGCTGGTGCCCGGTGCGTTCCTCGTCTTCGTCGGCCTCCTCTTCAAGGTCGGCGCGGTGCCGTTCCACGCGTGGACGCCCGACGTCTACCAGGGCGCCCCGACGCCGGTCACCGGCTTCATGGCCGCGTGCACCAAGGCCGCCGCGTTCGGCGCGATCCTGCGCCTCGGCTACGTCGGCCTCGACACCGGCCGCTGGGAGTGGACCAACGCGCTCGTCCTCGTCGCCCTGCTCACCATGGTCGTCGGTTCGGTGCTGTCGGTGACGCAGACCGACATGAAGCGCCTGCTCGCCTACTCCTCGATCGCGCACGCGGGCTTCATCCTCGTCGGTGTCCTCGCCTTCGACCGCAAGGGCGTCGGCGCGGTGCTCTTCTACATCGTCGCCTACGGCTTCTCGACGATCGCGGCCTTCGCCATCGTCTCGCTCGTGCGCCAGAACGGCGCCGAGGCCACACACCTGTCGCAGTGGGCCGGGCTCGGCAAGCGCTACCCGGTCGTGGCCGGCGCGTTCGCCTTCCTCATGCTCGCCTTCGCCGGCATCCCGCTGACCTCGGGCTTCGTCTCGAAGTTCGGCGTCTTCTCGGCGGCGATCGGCACGGGTGGCGCGACCGGCACGGTCCTGGCGATCGTCGGTGTCCTGTGCAGCGCGATCACGGTCTTCGTCTACGCCCGGGTCATCGTCCTGATGTTCTTCAGCGACGCCCCCGACGACGCCGTCGAGGTCGTCATCCCGTCGGTCTCGACGACGTTCTCGATCGCCATCGGCACCCTGGCCACGCTCGCCCTCGGCGTCCTGCCGTCGGCGCTGCTCGACCTGGCCGACCGCGCCTCGCAGTTCGTCCGATGACGGCTCAGCCACGGCTGCAGGGTCGTCCTTCCGGTCACGGGGCTCGATGACGACGCACGCCACCCCGCCGGTCCTCGGGATCCCCGGGGCGACTGCGGACCTGTCGGCACGCCTGCGTGACGGCCTGGCCCGGGTCGACGCCCTGCTGACGCAGGTCGTCGACCACGACGACCCGTTTATCGCGGCCGCGTCGGGGCACCTCGTCGCGGCGGGCGGCAAGCGGTTCCGGCCGCTGCTGACGCTCCTCGCGGCCGAGCTCGGTGAGGGCATCAACGACGACGTCGTCGCGGCTGCGGCAGGTGTCGAGCTGACCCACCTCGCCTCGCTCTACCACGACGACGTCATGGACGAGGCGAGCGTGCGGCGTGGTGTCGCGTCGGTCAACGCGGCCTACGACAACTCGACGGCGATCCTCGTGGGCGACCTGCTCTTCGGCAAGGCGTCCGAGCTCGTCGCGGGTCTCGGCGCCGAGGCCGTCCTCATCCAGGCCCAGACGTTCGTCCGTCTCTGCAACGGGCAGATCCGCGATGACCGTCCCTGCCCCGAGGGCGTCGACCCGGTCGACTACTACCTCGGTGTCCTCGCCGACAAGACCGGCGTGCTCATCGCGACGGCCGGACGCTACGGCGTCATGTTCAGCGGCGGCTCGCCCGGGTCGGTCGAGATCATGCGCTCCTACGGCGAGAAGCTCGGCATCGCCTTCCAGCTCGCCGACGACCTCATCGACATCGCGTCCGACGCCGACGACAGCGGCAAGATCCCGGGCACCGACCTGCGCGAGGGCGTCGACACCCTGGCCGTGCTGCGGTTCCGCGCCACGGCCGATCCCGCCGATGCGTCGGACGCACGTCTGCTCGAGCTCCTCGACGGTGACCTCACCGACGACGACGCCGCCCTGGCGGAGGCCCTGGGGCTCCTCCGGGCCCACCCGGCACTCGCGGTCGCGCGCGACGAGACGTATGCCGTCGCCCGCGAGGCGCAGGCCCTGCTCGACCCGCTGCCCGACAGCGACGCGAAGGCCGCCCTGCAGGCTCTGGCGATGAGCGTCGTCGACCGCGTCGGCTGACGTTTCCTCGCGACCACCCTCACCCCCAATTCGAGTGAGATCGGGGGGTCACGGGGTGGGGTGACGCTGGGTAGGGTGCAGACCATGCATCGCCGCCTGTCGCCGCCCGTCGCGGCGCGCCTCTCGGCGGCGACCGCCGACCTGCCCGGCCCGCTCGCCGTCGTCGACCTCGACGCCTTCGACGCCAACGCCGCGACCCTCGTCGACCTCGCCGCGGGCGTGCCGATCCGCATCGCGACGAAGTCGCTGCGCAGCCGACCCCTCATCGAGCGGGCCCTCGGGCGCCGCGGCTTCGAGGGCCTCATGTGCTACGCCGTGCGCGAGGCCCTCTGGTGGGCCCGGGACGGTCACGACAACCTCCTCGTCGCCTACCCGAGCGTCGACGTCCCCGCCCTGGCCGAGCTCGCTGCCGACCCGGCCCTGACCCGGGCCGTCGTCGTCATGGTCGACAGCGTCGAGCACGTCGACTTCATCGCCCGCGAGGTGCCCGGCCACGAGGGCCTGCGCGTGGCGATCGACGTCGACGCGTCGCTCCGGGTCGGCCCCGCACACATGGGGGTCCGCCGGTCACCCACCCGCACGCCGGCCGACGTCGAGGCGGTCATCCGTCGGGCCCAGGAGCGGGGCCTCGTCGTCGCCGGCCTCATGTTCTACGACGCCCAGATCGCCGGTCTGCCCGACTCCTCGCCCGTCGTGCGCCGGATGAAGAAGGTGTCCGACGCCGAGCTGCGCACCCGCCGGGCCGAGGTCGTCGCGGCCGCGCGCGCCCTCGCCGACCTCGAGCTCGTCAACGGCGGTGGGACCGGCAGCCTGCACGTCACGCACCACGACCCGTCGCTCACCGAGCTCGCTGCGGGGTCGGGCCTCTTCGCGCCGACCCTCTTCGACGGCTACGACGCGCTGTCGCTGCGTCCGGCCGCCTACTTCGCCGCCCCGGTGGTGCGCCGGCCCGGCGCAGGGATGGTGACGGCATACGGCGGCGGTTACGTCGCGTCCGGGCCGCCCGGGTGGTCCCGCGTGCCGAGCCCGCTGCCCGAGCACGAGGTCGCGCTGCTCCGGCGGGAGGGGGCGGGCGAGGTGCAGACACCTCTCGAGGGTCCGGGCGCCGACCGGCTCTCACTGGGTGATCGGATATGGTTCCGGCACGCCAAGGCAGGGGAGCTGGCCGAGCGCTTCACGGAGTTCGCGCTCGTCAGCAGCGACGGAGGCGACCGGGTCGTCGGACGGGCCGCGACCTATCGTGGGGAAGGGCAGTGCTTTGGCTGACAGCGTGGGTGGCGTGAAGCGCCGCGTCGTACGCAGCATCGACTGGTCCAACTGGGCCGGCACCGAGTCCTCGAAGCTCGCGCGCGTGGCGACGCCGCGCAGCGAGGCGGAGGTCGTCGAGGAGGTCGTGCGAGCTGCCGACCGGGGACTGCGGGTCAAGGCGATCGGCGCCGGTCACTCGTTCACCGGCGTCGCCGTGACCGACGGCGTGCAGCTGCGCCTCGGCGCCCTGAGCGGGGTCACCTCGATCGACTCGACGCGCGGCGAGGCGACGGTGCGCGCCGGCACCCCGCTGCACGTCCTCAACGAGGAGCTCGAGGCGTTCGGCTACGCGCTGCCCAACCTCGGCGACATCGACCGGCAGAGTCTGGCCGGCGCCACCGGCACCGGGACGCACGGCACGGGTCTGCGCCTGACGGGCCTGTCCGCGGGCATCCGGGCGCTGCGCATCGTCCTCGCCGACGGGTCTCTCGTCGAGTGCTCCCCGACGCACGAGCCCGAGCTCTTCCAGGCTGCCCGTCTCGGGCTCGGAGCTCTCGGCATCGTCACCGAGATCACCGTCGCCGTCGTGCCCGCCTTCCTGCTCCACGCCGTCGAGCGTCCCGAGTCCCTGACCGACGTGCTGGCCCACGCAGACGTCTCGGCGGAGGCGAACGACCACTTCGAGTTCTACTGGTTCCCACACACCGACCGGGCCCTGACCAAGCGCAACAACCGCGTGCCCGAGGGCACGGCGAGGCGCCCGCTGCCGGCCTGGCGCGAGAAGCTCGACGACGACCTCCTGAGCAACCGCTTCTTCGAGCTGACCAACCGTGTCGCCACCCGGATGCCGCGCTCGACGAGGAGCATCAACGCCATCGCGTCGCGTGCCCTGAGCGAGCGCCAGTTCACCGACAGCTCGCGCAAGGTCTTCGTCACCGCGCGCGAGGTGCGCTTCATGGAGTCGGAGTGGGCCTTCCCGCGCGCGAGCCTGTCCGAGGTGCTGCTCGAGCTGCGCGAGTGGGTCGACACCCACGACGAGCGCATCTCCTTCCCCGTCGAGTGCCGCGTCGCCGCTGCCGACGACGTGTGGCTCTCGACGGCCTACGAGCGCCAGAGCTGCTACATCGCGATCCACAAGTACCACCGGCAGGGGCGGGGTGCCTACTTCGACGCGTTCGAGGCCATCGCCGTCAACCACGGCGGTCGCCCGCACTGGGGCAAGCTCCACACGCGGCACGCCGACTACCTCCGCAGCGTCTACCCGCGCTTCGACGACTTCCTCGCGGTCCGCAACCGCGTCGACCCGGAGCGCCGCTTCGGCAACCCCTACCTCGAGCGGGTCCTCGGCGCCTGAGCGTCCCGGTGAGCGATGGCGTATGCCGTGTCCGCCACTCAGGTGCCGGCGCGCACCGAGCGCTGTCGCTCCCAGGCGAGGCGCAGCGAGCGCCTGATCGCGTCCTCGTCGCCCGTGAGGTCGGCCTGCAGCTTGGCGTGCGCCTCCCACCGGGGCGGCACGCCGAAGGTGTCGGGGTGGGCGCTGACGAGCTGCTCGCGGTCGCGGCCGCCGAGTCGGACGAGCAGCGTGCCGGCAGCGTCGGCTCGGGCCACGAGCAGCCCGTCGACGTACCACGCGCGGCGCCCGTCGGCGCGTCTGGCGCGGACCCCGTCGAGCGTCCGGAGGTATTCGTCGACGTCGTCCAGGGTCATCCACCGACGGTAGACCGCACGGGCCGGCCCGCTGGGCGAGCGCGCCCCTCGGCGGCACCTGGTGACGACCGTCGGCGTGCGTCGACGGCTGTCGGCGGGCCCACCTACGGTGGAGAACGCACAGCGACGCCGAGGAGGATGCCGTGACCGAGCCGAGGACCTACCCCGAGGGCGTGACCTCGTGGGTCGACACCGAGCAGGACGACGTCGATGCCGCCGCAGACTTCTACACCGGGCTTTTCGGCTGGACGTTCACCGAGGCCACCCCGCCGGGGGTGCCGTTCCGCTATCTCATCGCCCAGCTCGACGGCCAGGACGTCGGTGGGCTCGGCGGCCCCGCGACACCCGCGGCTGAGGACGCCGGTGGTGCTGGCGGTGGAGCGGCCCGGTGGCACACCTATGTCGCGGTCGACGACGCCGAGGCCGCGACCGGCCGGGTCGAGCAGGCCGGGGGAGCCGTCGTCCAACCGCCGACGGTGGCCGGCGAGGGTGGCCGGTCGGCCGTCGTGCGCGACCCGCAGGGACTCGAGGTGCGCCTCTGGGAGGCCAGGCGACGTCTGGGCTCGCAGGTGACCAATGTCCCGGGTGCCTGGAACTTCAGCGACCTGCACACCGACGAGCCCGCCGCCGCGCAGCAGTTCTACGCCCGGGCCTTCGGCTGGGAGTTCGCCGACGTCGGCTTCGCCACGATGATCCGGGTGCCCGGCTACGGCGACCACCTCGCCTCGACGGTCGACCCCGACATCCACGAGCGACAGTCCGGGGCCAGGGTGCCACCGGGCTTCGCCGACGCGATCGGCTGGGTCGTGCCCGTCGCACCGGGCGCCGAGCCGGGGTGGCACGTGACGTTCACCGTCGCCGAACGCGACGCGGCGGCCGAGCGTGTCGTGCGGCTCGGCGGGTCCGTCGTCCGCACCGGCGACAGCGACTGGACGCGCACCGCCGTCGTGCGCGATCCGCAGGGTGCCGTCTTCACGGTCAGCCAGTTCCTCGGCTGATCCGCGGGACCTCCCGCTGCGCGGCGAGCGGGGTCACGTCAGCCGTGGACCTCCACGGTGCACACGGCCGACGTCGCCGGGTTGTTCCGTGCGCCCTGTGCCTTGCACCGTCAGGTGACTCAGCGCCCTGGCAGCCGGGCCGGCCGGCGGCCGGGTGGACGCTGGGTCGCTGGATGACTCAACGCACAGCGACCTCGACGTCAGTCCTCGGGGCGGGTCATCGAGAGGACGTCGAGGGCCTCGTCGAGCTGCTGCTCGGTGAGCTTGCCGTCGGCCACGTGACCCTGCTCGATGACGACGTCGCGGATCGTGCGCCGCTCCTTGACCGCCTGCTTGACGACCGCGGCCGCGGCCTCGTAGCCGAGGTAGCGGTTGAGTGGCGTGACGATCGAGGGCGAGCCCTCGGCGAGGGCCCGCGCGTGCTCGACCTCGGCCGTGATGCCGTCGACGCAGCGGTCGGCGAGCAGGCGGCTCGTCGAGGCGAGCAGCCCGATCGACTCGAGGACGTTCTTGGCCATGACCGGCAGCATGACGTTGAGCTCGAAGTTGCCGGCAGCGCCGGCCGTCGTGATGACGACGTCGTTGCCGATGACCTGCGCGCACGCCATGAGGGTCGCCTCGGGCACGACGGGGTTCACCTTGCCGGGCATGATGCTCGACCCGGGCTGGAGGTCGGGCAGGTGGATCTCGCCGAGGCCCGTGCGGGGCCCGGAGCTCATCCAGCGCAGGTCGTTGCAGATCTTCGTCAGGCTGACGGCCACGACCTTGAGCGCCCCGGACAGCTCGACGACGGCGTCCTGCGCCGACTGCGCCTCGAAGTGGTTCGCGGCCTCGCGGAACGGGATGCCGGTGACCCCCGAGACCCGCTCGATCACCTTGCGGGCAAAGCCCGGTGCCGCATTGAGCCCGGTTCCGGCGGCCGTGCCACCGAGGGGCAGCTCGCTCGTCGCCTCCGCGGCGCTGCGCACCCGGCTGGCCCCGAGCTCGACCTGGCGCCGGTAGCCGCCGAACTCCTGCCCGAGCGTCACCGGCACGGCGTCCATGAGGTGGGTGCGTCCAGCCTTGACGACGTCGACGAACTCGGCCTCCTTGCGACCCAGGGCGAGCGCGAGGTGCTCGAGCGCCGGCACGAGGTCGAGGACGCTCGCGGTCGTCGCCGCGATGCGCAGCGCGCTGGGGAAGGTGTCGTTGCTCGACTGGCCGGCGTTGACGTGGTCGTTGGGGTGCACGTCGAGGTCGCTCGCGAGGTGTGCGATCCGTGCCACGACCTCGTTGACGTTCATGTTCGTCGAGGTGCCGGACCCGGTCTGGAAGACGTCGATGGGGAACTCGTCGTCGTGGTCGCCGTCCGCGACCTCACCGGCTGCCGCCGCGATGGCTCGGGCCCGGTCGGCGTCGAGGACCCCGAGCTCGGCGTTGACGTCGGCGGCGGCGGCCTTGAGCCGGGCGAGGGCGTGGACGACGCCCGGCGGCACCGGCTGCCCGCTGATCGGGAAGTTCTCGACGGCCCGCGCCGTCTGCGCGCCCCACAACGCGTCGGCGGGCACCTTCACCTCGCCCATCGAGTCGTGCTCGGTCCGGAAGCCTGGCGCTGACACGTCGCTCATGTCCCCATCATCCACGTCTCGCCGACGAGATCCGCCGTAGACCTTGCCGGATGCCGCGTCGCGGGCGCACGCTGGACGGTGCACGCCGCCGACTGGCCGGCGATCGACGCGTACCGCGCCTCGCTCTACACGGCGAGCCAGATCCCGCCGCCCGACGTCCTCGCGGCGTGCCCGGCGACCTTCGGCAACAGCGACATCCGTGTGGGAGCTGGGCCGACCCGACGCCCTGACGGCGTGGTCGGCCGGGCCGGGCGGAGTTCCGTCAGCGCCCGGTCGGCGCCCCGCCCAGCGCGGGCAGGTCCTCGTCGTGGTGGTGCGCCGTCCCCGGGCACCCCTCGGAGCCGGCGCACGACCAGCCGGCCGGAACCGCTCGCGTATGCCGTGTCGCTCCCGCTGCGGCGGCGCGCCCCTGCCGTCCGGCACCCGTCTCGTCGGTGCCGGACGGCGCGGGTGCGGGGTTGCGGATGAGCAGCCACGACACGACACCTCCGGCGGCGAGCATCCCGGCGCACAGGAGCATCGCGGTCCGGTACGCCGACGAGAAGGCCTCGGGGACGGCGTAGTCCGAGCCGCTGAGCCCGACGACGGCCGGGAGTGCGGCGACGGCGAGGAGACTGCCCGCGCGGGCGACGGCGTTGTTGACCCCGCTGGCGACGCCGGCGTAGCGGTCGGGAGCCGCGGCGAGGACCGTCGCCGTCAGCGGCGCGACGAGCAGGGTGAGTCCGAGGCCGAAGACGGAGATGCCGGGCAGGACGCCGGTCCAGTAGGTCGAGCCGGCACCGACACCCGACAGCAGGAGGGCACCGACCGCGCACACGACCGGGCCGACCGTCATCGGCAGGCGTGGCCCGATGCGGGAGGCGAGCGCACCTCCTCGCGCCGCGAAGAGCAGCATGAGCACGGTGACCGGCAGCGAGGCCATGCCGGCGAGCAGCGGGCCGTAGCCGAGGACGGTCTGGAGCTGGAGGGTGAGGAAGAAGAAGACTGCGCCGAGGGCGGCATACACGAGCAGGGTCATCGCGTTGGCCGCGCTGAACTGCCGGGAGGCGAAGAGGGCCGGCGGCACCATCGGGTGCGAGGTGCGACCCTCGACGACGACGAAGGTCGCGCCGATGGCGAGGCCGAGCAGGCCGACGCCCGTGGCGGCCACCGCACCCAGCGGCTCGTGCTGGATCAGGGCGAAGGTCGTGGTGCCCAGGGCGAGGGTCGCGAGCACGGCGCCGGCGACGTCGAAGTGGTGGTCGGCACGGTCGTCCCTGGTCTCGGGGACGTGCAGCTGCGCGATCCAGACGGTCGCGGCGCCGAGGGGCAGGTTGACGAGGAAGGCCCAGCGCCAGCTCGCGTACTGCACGAGCCACCCGCCGACGAAGGGCCCGAGGGCGGAGGCGATGCCGCCGAGTCCGGACCACGTGCCGATGGCCTTGCCGCGGTCGTCGGGACGGAAGGACGCCTGGATCATCGACAGGCTGCCCGGCGTCAGCAGCGCACCTCCCACGCCCTGGAGCACCCGGCCGACGATGAGCTGGACGGGTGACTGCGCGAGACCGCAGGCGGCGGAGGCCACCGTGAACCACACGACCCCGATGACGAAGACGCGTCGGCGGCCGAAGCGGTCACCGAGCGACCCGCCGAGGAGGATGAGCGAGGCGAGCGCGAGGAGGTAGCCGTTGGTGATCCACTGCAGCTCGGCGAGGCTCGCGCCGAGCTCCTCGCCGATCCGGACGAGCGCGACGTTGACGACGGTCCCGTCGAGCAGCGCCATCCCCGAGCCGAGCACGGCAGCGGCGATGACGAACCGACCGGTGCGGGAGCCCAGGACGACGTCGCTCACACCGGCAGTCTGTCACCGCGGGTGCGACGAACGGCTCGTCAGCGCGGGCAGTCGTCGACGGGCAGGTCTCGCCGCGCGGCCCGGGCGCCACGCAGGCTGAGGAGCGAGTCGACGGTGAGGACGACGAGCGCGAGCCAGACGATGCCGAAGCCGATCCACCGCTCGGACGGCATGTGCTCGTCGAGCAGGACCACCGCGCAGAGCAGCTGCATGACCGGGGTGATGAACTGGATGAGCCCGATCGACACGAGCGGGATACGGCGCGCCGCGGCGGCGAAACACAGCAGCGGCACCGCCGTGACCAGCCCGGAGAGGACGAGCAGCGACGTGTGCACGCCACCGTGAAGGCCGAACTCGAGGCCGCCCTGCGCACCGACGACGAGCAGCAGCACGACGGCGACGGGGGCGAGCACGACGGTCTCGACCGTGAGGCCGTGGATGGCGTCGAGGCTGACGCCGACCTTCTTCTTCGTCAGCCCGTAGAGCGCGAAGGACACCGCCAGCGTCAGGGCCACCCACGGCACGCGTCCGCCGGAGACCCCGAGGTAGACGCCCGCGACGACACCGATGCCGACGGCCACCCACTGGAGGACGCGGAGGCGCTCACCGAGCACGACGACGCCGAGGGCGACCGTGACGAGGGGGTTGAGGAAGTAGCCGAGCGCGGCCTCGGACGTGTTGCCCGAGGTCACGGCCGCGACGTAGACGACCCAGTTGACCGCGATGAGCACCGCAGCCACCGCGGTGCCGGCGAGCAGCCGCGGCCGTCGCAGCAGCGGCCTGATCCAGCCGAGGTCGCGCACGACGAGCAGCACGACGACGCAGAAGAGCAGCGTCCAGAGGATGCGGTGGGCGAGGATCTCCCACGGCCCGGCGGGCTTGAGCGCGTCGAAGTAGAGCGGGAAGAGCCCCCAGAGGCCGTAGGCCGCGAAGCCGAGCAGGGTGCCCCGCCCGACCTCGCCGTGGGGTGCCGTCGACCCCGTCCCGCGCGTGCCGGACTCGCTCGGCGCGAGGGACGGAGCGGTCTCGCGCGCGGTCACGCCCCCACGGTCCAGGTGTCCCGACCGGCGAGCAGGGCGTCGATGTCGGCGTCGGTGACCTCGCCCGTGCGGGCCGAGGCGATCTGCTCGCGCAGGGAGTCGTCGTAGGTCGGGCGCGGGACGTTGCGGAAGATCCCCATCGGGACGTGCCCGAGGTCGGGGCTGTCGAGCCGCGAGAGCGCGAACGCCGCGGACGGGTCGTGGGCCGACACGTCGTGGCGCACGATGCGGGTTGGGTCGGCCTCGGCGCGCGGCACGACGGCGAGCGACCCCCGGTCGTCACGCACGACGACCGTCTCGGCGGTGCCGACCTCCTCGCCGTCGGCGAGGTGCAGGATGCGGGCGGCCGCCTCGGTGCGGTCCTTGAGCACGTCGAAGACGCCGTCGTTGAAGATCGGGCAGTTCTGGTAGATCTCGACGAGCGCCGACCCGCGGTGCTCGGCCGCGGCACGCAGCACCGACGTCAGGTGCTGGCGGTCGGAGTCCATCGTGCGGGCCACGAAGCTCGCCTCGGCGCCGAGCGCGAGCGACACGGGGTTGAAGGGCGTGTCGAGCGAGCCCAGCGGCGTCGACTTCGTCACCTGGCCGACGTGCGAGGTGGGGGAGTACTGCCCCTTGGTCAGGCCGTAGATCTCGTTGTTGAAGAGCAGGATCTTGAGGTTGACGTTGCGGCGCAGGGCGTGGATGAGGTGGTTGCCACCGATCGACAGGGCGTCGCCGTCGCCGGTGACGACCCAGACGGAGAGGTCCTCGCGCGTCGCCGCGAGGCCGGTCGCGATGGCCGGGGCACGGCCGTGGATCGAGTGCATGCCGTAGGTGTCGAGGTAGTAGGGGAAGCGCGAGCTGCACCCGATGCCCGAGACGAAGACGATGTTCTCGCGCTTGAGCCCGAGCTCGGGGAGGAAGCCCTGCACGGCCGCGAGGATCGCGTAGTCCCCGCACCCGGGGCACCAGCGCACCTCCTGGTCGGACGTGAAGTCCTTCTTCGTCAGCGCGGTGCCGTCGGTGAGGCGCGGGACGCCGGCGGTGCCGTGGGCACCGGGGGCGCCTGGCCCGCTGGACGGCATACCCAGGTCGGTGGTCACTTGGCGGCCTCCTTCAGGGGCACGTCCGAGACGGACGCCACCGCGGTGGCGATGACGTCGGCGAGCTCGCCCGCCTGGAACGGCAGGCCGCGCACCGAGGTGTGCGACTCGATGTCGACGAGGTACTTCGCCCGCAGCAGCATCGCGAGCTGGCCGAGGTTCATCTCGGGCACGATGACGCGCTGGTAGGAGCGGAGCACGTCGCCGGTGTTGGCGGGGAAGGGGTTGAGGTGGCGCAGGTGCGCCTGGGCGACGCGGGCTCCGGTGGCCCGCGCCAGGCGGACGCCCGCGGCGATGGGGCCGAAGGTCGAGCCCCAGCCGAGGACGAGGACGTCGGCGTCGTCGGTCGGGTCGTCGACGACGAGCGGCTCGATGGTGTCGGCGATCCCGTCGATCTTGGCCTGACGCAGGCGCGTCATGTGGTCGTGGTTGTCGGGGTCGTAGGAGATGTTGCCCGTGACGTCGGCCTTCTCGATGCCCCCGACCCGGTGCTCGAGGCCCGGCGTGCCCGGGATCGCCCACGGCCGGGCGAGCGTCTCGGGGTCTCGGAGGTAGGGGTGGAAGGTCGGCTGACCCTTGTCGTCCACGGCGTTGGGCTCGGTCGCGAACTCCACGGCGATGTCGGGCAGCTCGGCCGTGCGGGGCAGCCGCCAGGGCTCGGAGCCGTTGGCGAGGTAGCCGTCGGACAGCACGATGACCGGCGTGCGGTAGGTCGTGGCGATGCGCACGGCCTCGACGGCGACGTCGAAGCAGTCGGCCGGGGTCGCGGGTGCGACGACGGCCACCGGCGACTCGCCGTTGCGGCCGAAGAGCGCCTGGAGCAGGTCGGCCTGCTCGGTCTTCGTCGGCAGGCCGGTCGACGGGCCACCGCGCTGGATGTCGCAGACGATGAGCGGCAGCTCGAGCGACACGGCGAGGCCGATCGTCTCGGCCTTGAGCGCGAGGCCGGGCCCCGACGTCGTCGTCACACCGAGCGCGCCGCCGAAGCTGGCACCGAGGGCGGCGCCGACACCGGCGATCTCGTCCTCGGCCTGCATCGTCGCGACGCCGTAGCGCTTGAGCCCGGCGAGCGTGTGGAGGATGTCCGAGGCCGGCGTGATCGGGTAGCTGCCGAGGAAGAGCGGCAGGTGTGCGCGGTGCGCAGCGGCCACGAGGCCGAGCGACAGCGCGACGTTGCCGGTGACGTTGCGGTAGGTGCCCGCCGGCATCGCGGCCGGGGCCACCTCGTAGGCGACCGCGAAGTCCTCGGTGGTCTCGCCGTAGTTGAAGCCCGCGCGCAGGGCGGCGAGGTTGGCCTCGAGGATCTCGGGCTTGTCGGCGAACTTCGCCTTGAGGAACGCCTCGGTGCCGTCCATGGGTCGGGTGTAGAGCCACGAGAGCAGGCCGAGCGCGAACATGTTCTTCGCGCGCTCCTTCTCCTTGCGGGTCAGGTCGGTGAAGGACGCGAGGGCCTCGACGGCGATCGAGGTCAGGGCCACCGGGTGCACGTCGTAGCTGTCGAGCGAGCCGTCGTCGAGCGGGCTCTCGGCGTAGCCGACCTTGGAGAGGTTGCGCTTGGTGAACTCGTCGGTGTTGACGATGATCGCGGCGCCCCGCGGCAGGTCGCGCAGGTTGGCCTTGAGAGCGGCGGGGTTCATCGCGACGAGGACGTCGGGGGCGTCACCCGGCGTCAGCACGTTGTGGTCGGCGAAGTGCAGCTGGAAGCTCGAGACGCCGGGCAGCGTGCCCTGGGGCGCCCGGATCTCGGCGGGGAAGTTCGGCAGCGTCGACAGGTCGTTGCCGAGCAGTGCGGTCTGCGACGTGAAGCGGTCTCCGGTGAGCTGCATGCCGTCGCCGGAGTCCCCGGCGAATCGGATGACCACGCGATCGAGCTTCTGGACCAGTTTGGCGCTCATGCTCTGCGACGTCCTCGAACTTCCATACGATTCACTGCCCGGGGCCCTGTGCGGCGGGCACTTTCCATGCTATGTCTCGTCGGGCCTCAGATCGTGCACCTGCCACAACGTGGACGACGCGGGTCGACGCGGTGCCGACACAGGGTGAGCCGCGGTCACCGCACGGAGGCGCCCACCGGGACGTGCCGACCGCGGACGTAGCGCCGCCCGACGGCGCCCCGACCGCCGCCCCGGTGCAGAGGGCGAGGACCACGTGCGTCACGACGAGGGCGGTGGCGTCCCAGCCGAGCGGGTCGACGCCCGGGTCGACGCCCGGGTCCAGGCCGGRGTCCACGCCCGGGTCCACGTCCGGGGTCCGTCACGTCGAGCGGCCCGTCGTGGGGCACGTCGCCGGGCACCTGGGTCGTCGCCTCGTGCGGCGAGCCCACCCGGTCCTGTCCACCCCTGTCGACATGCGCTGGAGGGTAGCCCGGATGCGGCTGACCACTCCGTGCCACTCGCCTACCGGCATGGATAGGCTGGCCGTCATGTCCGGGTACGTGGCCGTCGCAGCGGTGCTGGGGGCGGGCGTCCTGCTCGTCACGGCGGCGATGCTCGTGCGACGGCTCCTCGCCCCGCGCGCACCCCACGCGGCCAAGCTGGCGACGTACGAGTCCGGTGTCGACCCGGTCGGCGAGGGCTGGGCGCAGACGAAGGTCCGCTACTTCGTCTTCTCCTTCCTCTACGTCGTCTTCGCCGTCGACGCGGTCTACCTCTTCCCGTGGGCGACCGTCATCCGCGACGCCGACCTCGGCCGCGCGAGCCTCGTCGAGATGGGCATCTTCATCGGCGTCATCGTGCTCGGCCTGGCCCACGCGGGCCGCCGCGGTCTGCTGAGGTGGGTGTGATGGATCAGCCGCCGAGCCAGCCCGGCCAGCCGGCGAGCCAGCCCGGCCAGCCGGTCGGCCTCCCGATGCCGACCATCGGACCGGCGTCGATGGGCGTCCTCGGCGCCCACGCGCCCAAGCCGATCAAGGTCGTCCTCAACTGGGGCCGCCGCTACTCCCTCTGGGTCTTCAACTTCGGGCTCGCCTGCTGCGCCATCGAGTTCATCGCCGCCTCGATGGGTCGCCACGACTTCATCCGCCTGGGGGTCATCCCCTTCGCGCCGGGCCCGCGCCAGGCCGACCTCATGGTCGTCTCGGGCACCGTCACCGACAAGATGGCCCCGGCGATCCGCCGCCTCTACGACCAGATGCCCGAGCCGAAGTACGTCATCTCCTTCGGCGCCTGCTCCAACTCCGGCGGCCCCTACTGGGACTCCTACTCCGTGACGAAGGGCGTCGACCAGATCGTGCCCGTCGACGTCTACGTCCCCGGCTGCCCGCCGCGCCCCGAGGCGCTGCTGCACGGCATCATCCGCCTCCAGGAGCAGATCGCCGCGGAGCGCCTGTCGACGCAGAAGCTCAAGGGCAGGTATGCCGGCACGCGCGTCGGCAGCGCCGGCGACCTCCGCCGTCCCCTCCTGCGCCGTGGCGCGAAGCCGGGGGAGGACGGCCGGTGAGGGTCACCGACGTGCGCGACGTGCCCTTCGGGGAGTGGCCCCGCACGGTGCTCTCGCTCCGTGAGGAGGGCTACGCGTACTTCGACTGGCTGACGGCCGTCGACGAGACAGACCGCGAGGGCGACGACGCGGGCTTCGACGTCGTCTGCCACCTGCTCGACACACGCACGCCGGGCGCGCTGAGGTCGGTGCTGCTGCGCACTCGCGTCACCGGGGGTCTGCCGGTCCCGTCGTTGACCGGGATCTTCCGGGGCGCGGCGTGGCACGAGCGCGAGACCCACGAGATGTTCGGCATCGACTTCGACGGCTTCGACGACGGCAGCGGCCTCGGCCTGCGCCCGCTCCTGCTCCCCGACGGCTTCGAGGGCACCCCGCTGCGCAAGTCCTTCGTCCTGGCCGCCCGCGCCTCCAAGGCGTGGCCCGGTGCCAAGGAGCCCGGCGAGGGCCACGACTCCGCCCGCGCACCCGGCCGCCGGCGCGTCCAGGCGCCCGGCGTGCCCGGACCCGAGTGGGGGCCGCGATGAGCGACCTCGCTCCCTGGGTCGAGGTCGTGCTGCGCGCCGCCGCGGTGCTCGCCGCCTTCCTCGTGCTGCCGCTGCTCGTCGGCCAGACCGAGCACAAGGTCATGGCGCACATGCAGGGTCGCCTCGGACCGATGTATGCCGGTGGCTTCCACGGGTGGGCCCAGCTCGTCGCCGACGGGGTGAAGTTCGTCCAGAAGGAGGACATCACTCCGGCCCGGGCCGACCGCTGGGTCTTCCGCCTCGCCCCCTTCGTCGCGCTCATCCCCTACCTCGTGGCGCTCGCCGTCATCCCCCTCTCGCCACGGGTCGTCGGGGCCGACGTCGACGCGAGCGTCGTGCTCGTGCTCGCCGTGATCGGGGTCGGCGTCATCGGCACGCTCATGGCCGGGTGGGCCTCGGCCAACAAGTACTCCCTGCTCGGGGCGATGCGCGCCGCCGCCCAGCTCGTGTCCTACGAGCTGCCGATGGTCCTCGCGGTCGCCTCGGTCGCCCTCGCCGCCGGAAGCCTGTCGCTCGTCTCCATCGCCGAGGCGTGGAACCCGTGGTGGCTGCTCTGGCAGCTGCCCGGCGCTGTCGTCTTCCTCGTCGCAGCCCTCGCCGAGCTGCAGCGCCCGCCGTTCGACATGCCGCTCGCCGACTCCGAGATCGTCTTCGGCGCCTTCACCGAGTACACCGGCCTGCGGTTCGCCTTCTTCCTGCTCGCCGAGTACGCCGGCATCGTCGTCATGTCGCTGCTCTTCGCCGTGCTCTACCTCGGCGGCTGGGCAGGGCCCATCGAGCAGTGGCTCGGCTGGCTGTGGACCGTGCTCAAGGGCTTCCTCGTCGCGGTCGTCGTCATCTGGCTCCGCGTGTCGTGGCCGCGCATGCGCGAGGACCAGCTCCAGCGCCTCGCCTGGGTGTGGCTCGTGCCGATGGCACTCTTCCAGCTCGCCCTGACCGCCGTCGGGGTGGTGGTCTTCCCGTGACCGACGACCGATCGAGGGTGGAGCGACATGGCTGACGGGATCATTCCGGGGCTCGTCAAGGGACTCGCGACGACGGCGAAGTCGCTGACCCGGCACACGCACACGGCCGAGTACCCCGACGTCTCACCCGCGCTCCCGCCCCGGTCACGCGGCGTCATCGCGCTGACCGAGGAGAACTGCACCTCGTGCATGCTCTGCGCGCGCGAGTGCCCCGACTGGTGCATCTACATCGACTCGCACAAGGAGGAGCTGCCGCCGACGACGCCCGGCGGCCGCGCCCGCCAGCGCAACGTCCTCGACCGTTTCGCCATCGACTTCTCGCTCTGCATGTACTGCGGCATCTGCATCGAGGTCTGCCCCTTCGACGCCCTGCACTGGAGCCCCGAGTTCGAGTACGCCGAGACCGACATCCGCGACCTGCTCCACGAGAAGGACCGCCTCGGCGCGTGGATGGCCACCGTCCCGGCGCCGCCTGCCCTCGACCCGGGCAGTGCCGACCCTGCCGAGGTCACGGCCGCGGCGAAGCCCGCCCGGGGGTCCGCGGGAGCAGCCGCTGCCGGTGGAGGTA